>JAGXAV010000554.1 GCA_018971455.1 Rhodospirillales bacterium | reverse complement strand
AGACCCCCGGGCGACCGGAGGATTTGGCATAGCCGAGCGCCATGTAGGCGCAGCTCTGCTCGTGGCGCGTGGTGATCAGCCGACTCTGGTTGGAGGCGCGGGCGAAGGCGTCGAACAGGCCATAGACCTGGGCGCCCGGCAGGCCGAACACTGTGTCAACGCCATGCCGCAGCAACCCGTCCACGATCGCCTCGCCGCCGGTCATCCGCGCCATCGCCATTCCTCCATGAACGCGATGACCCTGCCAGCGCCGGCCGTACAAGAAAACCCCCTCCCCCCGCTTGGGCGAGGAAAGGGGGGGCCTGGCGGCGGCGCGTTCAGTTGGAGGGCGGGCGATGGCCCATCATGCCGCCGCCCATCCCGTCATCGCCCATCATCCCGCCATGCATCATCCCGCCCATGCGGGCCATGCCCTCATGCATCCAGCCGAAGCGCGGGTGCGGGCCGCGGATTTCAGTCAGCTTGGACTTGTCGGGTCCGATCTGGCGCGCCATCACCACCCGCCCGAGCGGCGAGGCGATGCCGTTGCCCTGCACGTAGAGCGGCTTGCCCACCGCCAGGTCGGCGGCCAGGCGGGTCGCGTCCGGCGGCGGCAGGCGCACCACCGTGCCATCGGAGAGGAGCACGCCGTTGGCGTCACCATGCGGGGTGTGCAGAACCTCCTTCACCGTTCCGCTGGCCTCCATGGCCGCACCCCAGCCACGGCGCTCGCCGCCGCCGCTCACCGTGGCACCCGTCGCGTCGTTGGTGACGGAGGCTGCGGCCACCATCGGCTCGGCGCGAGCCTTGAGGCCATGGATCGTCACGGCGTCACCCGGCTTCACCGCGAAAACGAGCTGGGTGGACAGGCGCGGGTTGGTATGAACCTCGGTCCCATCGGCCAGGATCAGGCCATCGACATCGCCGCGCGGAGTGAGCGTGTATTGCGCGACCTTGCCCTTCACTACCGGCAGCTGGGCCGGATCGTAGGTCGAGGCGCCCTGGGCCAGGGCAATGCCGCCCCCGCCGACCAGCAGTGTCGCGGCGAGCAGGGCGGATTTCATCTTGGTCATCATGATCTCCATCAGTGGCGAGCCGAAGCCGCCCGCACCGACCACATCGCAAGCCCCGTGCCAGATCGTTAGATGCTGATGTTAAAAGATTTATTTCCCCGTCGGGTCGGGCTTTCCGTCATCTTTCCCGACATCTCCCGTCGGGATTCCCGACACGTCGAGCCCGTAGCGCCGGAGCTTCTCATAGAGAAGCTGGCGGCCGATGCCGAGCCGGCGGGCCGCCGCCGCACGGTTGCCCGCCGCGGCGGACAGCGCGCGGCGGATCAGCGCCGTCTCGAGCCGCGCGACGGCGCTCGGCAGATCCCCCTCCAGCCAATCGGCCGGCGGCGGCTCGGCGGCATGCAGGAAAGCGAGATCCAGCGCCGTGATCACCGGCGCCCGCGCCAGGGCGGCGACGCGCTGCATGGCGTTGCGCAGCTCGCGCACGTTGCCGGGCCAGGGATGCGCGAGCAGCCGCGCCGCCGCCTCGGCCGAGAGGATCTTGCCTGTGCCGGCGAGGAAGTGCTCGGCGAGCGGCACGATGTCGGCCAGCCGCTCGCGCAGCGGCGGCAGCGCCACCGGCACGACGCCGAGGCGCCAGTAGAGATCCTCGCGGAAGCGCCCGGCGCGCACCAGCGCCTCGAGGTCCTGGTGCGTCGCGGCCAGGATGCGCACATCCACGGAAACGGGCTTGCCGCCGACCGGCGTCACCACACGTTCCTGCAGGACACGCAGGATCTTGGCCTGCAGCTCGGGCGCCATGTCGCCGATCTCGTCGAGGAACAGCGTGCCGCCCTGCGCCTCGCGGAAGCTGCCGACACGATCGGCCACCGCGCCGGTGAAGGCGCCGCGCACATGGCCGAACAACTCGCTCTCCAGCAATTCGGCCGGGATGGCGGCGCAGTTCACCGCGACGAAGGGTTTGCCGGCCCGCTTGCCATGGCGATGCAGCGCGCGGGCAACCACCTCCTTGCCGGTGCCGGTCTCGCCGGTGATCAGCACCGTCGCGTCGCTGTCGGCCAGCATCCCGATGGCCTTCTGCACCAGGCGCATGGGTTGGGAATTGCCGATGAACTCGCTCTCGCCCGC
>JAGXAV010000553.1 GCA_018971455.1 Rhodospirillales bacterium | reverse complement strand
GCATACATGCCGGCGCACCAGTAGGCCATGCGGTGGCTACCTGCCGAGGAAGCGCGGCGGCCGCTTTTCCATGAAGGCGGTGCGCCCCTCGCGGTAATCCGCGCTGTCGAAGCAGGCGGCGATGGCGGCATCCACGGCGGCGAGATTGCGCTCGCTCTCCACCTTCACTGCCTCGCCGACGGCGAGCTTGGCCGCGCGCAGGGTGAGCGGCGCGTTCTCGGCGAGGGTGCGGGCGAGGTCGAGCACGGTGTCGATCAGATCCTCCTCCGCCACCGTGCGGTTGACCAGGCCGATGCGCTCGGCCTCGGCGGCATCGATGCGCTGGCCGGTATAGAGCAGCGTGCGCGCATGGGCGGGACCGACCAGCGAGACCAGCTTGCTGACCATGTCGAAGCCGTAGGCGATGCCGAGGCGGGCGGCCGGAATGCCGAACTGCGCGTCGGCCGAGGCGATGCGCAGATCGGCCTGCATCGCGAGCCCAAGTCCGCCGCCGAGGCAGAAGCCGCGGATGCGCGCGATCACCGGTTTGGCGAAGCCGGCGAGCCTGGCGCGCCCGGCGCTGGTGACGCGGTCATAATCCGCCTGTGCGTTGGAATCCGCGCGTTGCTGCTCGAACTGGCTGATATCGGCGCCGGAGACGAAGGCCTTGTGGCCGGCCCCGGTGAGGATCACCACGCGCACCTCGTCATCCGCCTCGAAGGCGTCGAGGATTTCGACCAGCCCCTGCCACATGCCGACCGACATGGCATTGCGCTTCTCAGGCTGGTTGAAGGTGACGAGCCCGATGCCGCCCTCGATCTCGGCCAGCATCTTTCCTTCGGCGTATTGCATCATCCGATCACCCTCTTGCTGCGCAGGTCGTTGATTTCGGCGTCGCTGTAGCCGGCCTCGCGCAGCACCGCCGCGGTGTCGGCGCCGGCGTCGCGGGTGGCGAAGCGGATATCGCGCGACAGGCCTTCGAGGTTGATCGGCGAGGCGACGAGGTGCTCGGCGCCGAGACGGGGATGAAGCACCGTGTGGGCCAGGCCGAGATGCTGCACCTGCGGGTCGGCGAAGACCTGGTCGATGCCGTTGATCGGCCCGCACGGGATGCCGGCCTCTTCGAGCAGCGCGATCCAGTGCGCGGCGGGCTTCTCCCGCGTCACCGCGCCGATCGCCGCGTTCACCGCCGCGCGGTCGTCGCTGCGGCCCTGCTGGGTGCGCCAGCCGGGCCTCGCGGTCCATTCCGGGTGGCCGAGCGCCGTGCTGAGCCGCTCCCACAGGCGCCCGGAACTGGCGGCGAGGTTGATATGCCCGTCAGAGGTCGGGAACACGCCGGTCGGGATGCCGGTCGGGTGGTCGTTGCCGGCCTGCGGGGCGATCTCGCCGGCCATCAGCCAGCGCGCCGCCTGGAAATCCAGCATGAAGACCTGCGCCTCGAGCAGCGAGGTGTGCACCCAGCGGCCGACTCCGGTCGCCTCGCGCTCGAACAATGCGGTCATGATGCCCAGCGCCAGCAGGTTGCCGGCGGTGAGGTCGGCGATCGGGATGCCGACGCGCACCGGGCCCTGGCCGGGCAGGCCGGTGATCGACATCAATCCGCCCATCCCCTGGGCGATCTGATCGACGCCGGCGCGCAGCCCGTAGGGCCCGGTCTGCCCGAAGCCGCTGATGCTGCCATAGACGATGCGCGGATTGACCTTGCGCACATCCTCGTAGGCAACGTGCAGCCGGTGCTTCACGGCGGCGCGCATATTCTCCACCACGACGTCGGCGCGGGCCGCGAGGCGCAGGAAGGCGGCATGCCCCTCGGGGGATTTGAGATCGAGCTGGATGGCGCGCTTGCCGCGATGGAGGTTCTGGAAATCGAAGCCGTCGCGATTGCCGGTCACGCCCTCGCCGTCCGGATCGGGGGGTTCGATGCGGATCACCTGCGCGCCCCAATCGGCGAGGTGGCGCACGCAGGTGGGCCCCGCGCGGGCGAGCGTGAGGTCGAGCACGGTGATGCGCGCGAGCGGCAGCCCGGCGGCCTGCGATTCTGCGTCGTCCATCCTTCCCCCGGGCGCGATTGCCGGGATGATCCGCCGGATGGCGCTTCCACTCAAGCCCGCGCGGCTCCATCCTGGCGCCATGGATGATGTC
>JAGXAV010000552.1 GCA_018971455.1 Rhodospirillales bacterium | reverse complement strand
TGATCGCCCAGCAGCGCGCCATGAGCGTGACCGCGACCAACATCGCCAACGCCGCCACGGCGGGGTATCGCGGCGAGCGCATGGTGTTCGGCGACTGGCTGGTGCGCCAGGGCGGCGCCACCCCGCCCGGCGGACAGGCGCTGGTCTATACGCAGGACCGCGCGACCTACCGCGACACCGCGCCCGGGCCGGTCAGCCAGACCGGCAATCCGCTGGATTTCTCGCTGGCCGAGGGCGGCTATTTCACCGTGCTGACGCCACGCGGGCCACGGCTGACGCGCGGCGGGCATTACGAGCTCTCGGCCGCCGGCCAGATCGTCGATGGCCAGGGCAATGCCCTCCTGGATACTGCGGGCAAGCCGATCCAGGTCGGCATCGCTGATGGCACGCTGGCGGTGAGCGGCGACGGCACCATCACCGGCGCCAACGGCCAGCTCGGCCGCATCGGCGTGGTCAGGCCGGCCGACGAGCAGAAGCTGCTCGCCGAGGGCGGGCTGCTGTTCAACGCCGGCGCCACCACCACGACGCCCCTGGCCGCGCCGCGGATCACCCAGGGCACGCTGGAGGGCAGCAACATCCAGCCGACGATGGAGCTGACGCGCATGATGAACGATCTGCGCGAGTTCCAGTTCGTCAGCCAGTTCGTGCAGGGCGAGGCGGATCGCCAGCAGGGCGCCATCGACAAGATCACCCAGAAGAACGGCTGAAGGGACCCCGCCCATGCGCGCACTCGACATCGCCGGCACCGGCATGCAGGCCCAGCAGACCAATGTGGAGGTGATCTCCAACAACATCGCCAATATGACGACCACGGGCTTCAAGCGCCGGCGGGCCGAGTTCCAGGATCTGATCTACCAGAATCTGCGCCGCGTCGGCTCGAACTCCTCGGATTCGGGCGCCGTCGTGCCGGCCGGCGCGCAGGTCGGCCTCGGCGTGAAGACGGCGGCGATCTACCGGATCAACGAGCAGGGCAACCTGCAGCAGACCTCCAACAGTCTCGATCTCGCGGTGCGCGGCAACGGGTATTTCCAGGTGACGCTGCCCTCGGGCGACACCGCCTACACGCGCGACGGCACGCTGTCGCTGGCGCCGGACGGGCAGATCGTCACCGCCGACGGCTATGTGGTGCAGCCCGGCATCACCATTCCGAGCAATGCCACCGGGGTGACGATCAATTCCGCCGGCCAGGTGCAGGTGACGCTGGACGGGCAGACCGCGCCGCAGACCGTGGGCCAGTTGCAGCTTGCCGTGTTCCCCAACGATTCCGGCCTCGACGCGCAGGGCAACAACCTGTTCCTGCAAAGTGCGGCGAGCGGCAATCCGGTGACCGGCACGCCCGCCTCGCCGGGCTTCGGCTCGGTGCTGCAAGGCTTCGTCGAGAGCTCGAACGTCAACGTCGTGACCGAGATCACCGACCTGATCACCGCCCAGCGCGCCTACGAAATGAACAGCCGGGTGATCACGACGAGCGACCAGATGCTCTCCACCCTGACCAATCTGCGATGAGGACGATCCCGATGCGCCCGGTTCTTTTGGCGGCTCACCTGGCGTTGGCGGCCACCCTCGCCGCCCGCCCGGCCGCGGCGGCGAGCCTGCGAGCGATGGTGGTGCTGCACGCGCCGGTGGTGCGGCTGTCCGATCTGTTCGACGGCGCCGGGCCGGCGGCGGACCGCGTGCTCGGCCCCGGCCCCGCGCCCGGCGCGCGCATCGTGGTGGAAGCGCCGCAACTCGCGGCCATCGCCCAGCAATTCGGCGTGGACTGGCAGCCCGCCTCGCCGGCCGACCGCGCGGTGCTGGAACGGCGCGGCACGCTGCTTCCCCGCGCCGTGGTGCTCGCGGCCTTGCGCACCGCGCTGCAGGGCGTGGGGGCGCCCGCCGATGGACAGATCGACCTGCCGGGCTTCAGCGCGCCGCTGGTGCCGCCGGAGGCGGATGCCCAGGCCAACGTCGAGCAGTTCGACTACCAGGGCGCCAGCGGGCGTTTCACCGGCGTGCTGGCGGTGGCGGGAAAGGGGATGGACATGCTGCGGCTGCGCGTCTCCGGCACGCTGACGGCGATGGTCGAACTGCCGGTGGCGGTGCGCCGGCTGGTCGCCGGTGCCGTGATCGGGCCGGCCGATCTG
>JAGXAV010000551.1 GCA_018971455.1 Rhodospirillales bacterium | reverse complement strand
CGATCTGCGCCCGTCCGCCGGAAAAGGCCGCCTTCGATGTCGCGACCCTGAAGAGCCAGCTGATGCTGGCGGCGCTGACCTGCGACGCCCGCGACCAGTTCAATGCCTTCGTCGCCCATTACCAGCACGATCTGCAGGGCGACGAAAAATCGCTCAACGGCTTCTTCAGCCGGGCCTATGGCCGCCAGGCGCAGAAGCAGCACGATGATTTCATCACCCAGCTCGCCAACGCCCAGTCCGAGCTGGGCACCAAGGCCGGGGTCAATTTCTGCAAGCAGAATCTCGGCATGTTCCAGGACGTGATGTCGCTGAAGAGCGATGCCGACCTGCCGGTCTATGCCGCGGCCAAGCCGTTGCAGCGGGCGCTGGCGGTGCAGGAATGCGCCGCGGCGCCGGCACCGGTCGCAAAAAAGCCGGTGGCGAGGAAGATCGTCGCCAGGAAACACAAGTAGGTCGCCGCGCCCCTTCCGCCGAGCACGGCGCGCGGCACAAAAAAACCGGCCCTTTCGGGCCGGTTTTCTTTTGCTCGGCGAGGATCCCGGATTTTACTTCAGGATGATCTCGACGCGGCGGTTCTGCGGCTCGCGAACGCCCGGGCCGGTCGGAACCAGCGGGTGGGTGTCACCGAAGGCCTGCACCATGATGGCCGACTTGGCCACGCCGTCACGCACCAGCTCGGCGGCGACGTTGTCGGCGCGACGCAGCGAGAGCTTCTGGTTGTAGGCCGCGGTGCCGGTGCGGTCCGCGTAGCCGTTGACCTCGATCTTGGTCACGGCGACGTGGGTCGAAGCTTGCGCCGCCTCGGAGATGATCTGGCGGGCACGCGCCGTCAGGTCAGCCTTGTCCCAGTCGAAGAACACCAGGTAGGTGCGGGCCGGGGCCGGGGCCGGGGCCGCGGCGGGGGCCGGCGCCGGCGCCGGGGCGGCAGGGGCCGCGCCGAAGGCGTAGCGCAGACCGACCAGCGCCGAATGGTTGTACTGGTTGCCGATCTTGATGTCGCCGGCCGTGGTGTGGAAGGTCTCGCTCTCCACCACCGCCATGAAGCGGTACTCGGCGGTCAGCGACAGGCCAGGCGCACCCGGGATCGGGAAGCCGGCGCCGACGATGCCCTGGGCCGCGAAGCCGCCCTTGGTGCTCGTCTTCATGGTGCCGGAGCCGCCCGGGCCGGTGTAGGTCGCGCCGTTCAGCTGGGTGGCTTCATAGCCGACGCCGGCGCCGAGGTACGGATAGATCCAGCTCTGCCCGATGTCGAAATCATACAGGCCGTTGACCATCGCGCCATAGGTCTGCGCGTCGGTGTTGCCGTGGATCACGCCGCCCTTGAGGCCGGAATGATTGAAGCGATAGTTGCCCTCGAGCTCGACGCGCATGCCGTTGCCGAAGCCGTAGCCTACGCTGCCGACACCGGCGACGCCGCTGCTGCCCGCGAAGTGGCCGGCATTGCCCGGCGTCACGTTCACCTGCTGGAGGTAGTTGTAGCCGAGGCCGGCGCCGACATAGATGCCGCTGACCGGTTGGGCATGGGCCGCGAACGGGGCGACGAGCAGCGTCGCGCCAAGCAGCATATTGCGAATCTTCATTTCGGTATTCTCCTCGTTTGCAGGCAGCAGCCGCACGGCCACCGGCCCGGTCGACTCCGGCATAGCGGAACAGCCACACCTGCCTGAGGCATTACCTAGCCTTGCCGGCGCTCCGAGGCCAGTGATGCCTGCATGATCTGCTCTGCATGGCGGCATTTGCGGGGGGGCTGTTGCCGGGAAGCCACAGTGTGTTGCTCACGAGTTGGTGACCCGCTCACAGAATGCGCGCCTCGAAGGGCGGCAGCAGGTCGGGGCTGTCGAATTCCAGCACCCACAGGTCGGGATCGGTGCGCAACTGCCGGGCAACGAACGAATCGGCCGCCGCCTGATCGACCGGCGCGGCCCCGGTGCCGCGAACCCAGGCGGGCTCGCCCTCGGCCGTGCGCGCCTGCGACAGCACGCACAGGCCCGCCGGCCCGCGCAGCACCACCAGGATGCCGCCCGCATCGGCATCGCCGCGGCGCAGCACGGTGCCGTAGCGCCCATCCCCCTGCCCCATGCGCAGCGCCATCGAGACCCATAATCCGGCCTTGACCCGCGGCGT
>JAGXAV010000031.1 GCA_018971455.1 Rhodospirillales bacterium | reverse complement strand
AATCGGCGACCTCGGCCGGAGAGAGCAGCGGCGCACCGACCACCGACACCAATGCCGTTTCGGCCAGCAACGCCACCGGGATCGGCCGGCCCCACGCGCACCATCATCACCCGCATGCGAGCGGCAGCGGCACCGGGCAGGCGGACACGACCCTCGCCGGGAGCGGACAGGCGAGCACCGGCAGCCTCGCCACAACGCTCGCGCGGGAGCTGGCCCAGGCGATGCAGCCAACCAGCACCGCCTCCGCCGGGTGATCGCCGGCGGCCGCCGGCGGCCGGGATCGGCCCGGCCGCCCACCTGCCAATCGGCAGCGCGGTTTACCCGGCTTTAATCGGATTGTGGTGCTGTGGTGAAACATCGCCGCCTGAACAGGGAGGATTGCAACCGATGGCCGGGTCTGCGCTGAGCGCCATCGCCGCGCGCACCACCCTTGCCGCCATCGCATTGGCGTTGCTGGCGTCGCCCGGGCTGTATGCGCTCGTTCGCGGGGCGGGCCACCGCACCTCGGCGGCGGAGGGCATGCTGCTCGTCGCCGTCATTCTCGGCCTCGCCCTGTTGATCTGGGGGGAGCTGCGCCTTGTCCCGAGCCGGGCGCTGAACCATTTCATCGCCGCGGCCCACGACCAGGCGACCCGGTTCGAGACCGCGCTCGACAATCTCACCCAGGGCGTCTGCTTCTTCGACGGCGCGCAACGCCTGTTGATGGCCAACCGCCGCTACGCCGAGATCTATGATCTGCCCGCCGACCTCGTCGTGCCCGGCACGACTCTCGGCGCCATCATCACCTACCGCCACCAGCATGGCACCTCGCCCGGCATGGCGCCCGGCGCGTATCTCGCCTGGCGTCGCCGCCTGTCGCTCACCAACCAGCCGAGCGATACCGAGGTGACGACCGCCGCCGGGCGCATCATCACCATCCACCACCGCCCGACCCTCGATGGCGGATGGGTCTCGACGCATGAGGACGTGACGGAACGGCGGCGTGCGCAGGCGCGCATCGCCCATCTCGCGTGCCACGACATGCTAACCGGCCTGCCCAACGGCGCGCAGCTCCGTCAGCATCTCAACGAGGTGACGACGAACGCCGTCGCGGGGCGGATGAGCGCCCTGCTCATTCTCGACCTCGATCGCTTCAAATCCGTCAATGATTCACTCGGCCATCTGGTCGGCGATGCCCTGCTCCGCGCCGTGGCCGACCGGCTGCGCGCCGCGGTGCGGGAGCAGGATCTGGTGGCGCGGCTGGGTGGTGACGAGTTCGCCATCCTGCAGACCGACATCGACGACGAAGCGAAGGCCACCGCACTGGCCAGGCGGATCATCGACATCATCGCCGCCCCCTTCGACCTCGCCGGCCAGCAGCTGTCGATCGGCACCAGCATCGGCATTGTCCTTTGCCCACGGCACGGCACCCGGCCGGAGGAGGTGCTGAGCAATGCCGGCATGGCGCTTTACGATGTCAAGACGCAGGATCGGGGCCGGTTCCAGCTCTTCTGCCCCGCCATGGAGGAGCGCCTGCATCTGCGCCGATCGATCGAGGCCGATCTCGCAACGGCGCTGGTGGCGCGGCAGTTCGTGCTGTTCTTCCAGCCCGTCGTCAGCGCCGCGACCGGCAACGTCATCACCTTCGAGGCGCTGGTGCGCTGGCAACATCCCGAGCACGGCCTCATCCCGCCCGACATGTTCATCCCCGTGGCCGAGGCGACCGGGGTGATCGTGCCGCTCGGAGAATGGATCCTGTACGCCGCCTGCGCGGAGGCGGCGCGCTGGCCCTCTCCCATCCGGGTCGCGGTCAATCTCTCCGCGGTGCAGGTCGCCAACGGCCAGCTCGTCGAGGTCGTGAGCGGCGCGCTGCGCGCCACCGGCCTCGCGCCGCACCGCCTGGAGCTGGAAATCACCGAGACCATGGTGCTGGCCGACACCGAAGCCGTCCACCTGACGCTCGCGGCGCTGCGTGAGCTTGGCGTGCATATATCGCTCGACGATTTCGGCACCGGCTATTCGTCGCTCAGCTATCTGCGCAAGCTGCCCTTCGACCGTATCAAGATCGATCGCTCCTTCATTCGCGACCTCGGAGAGGAGCGGGAAAGCACGGCCATCGTCGGCGCGATCGTCGGGCTCGCGCGGACGCTGGGGCTCACGGTCACCGCCGAAGGCGTGGAGACGGAGGATCAGTCGCGGATTCTCACCGAGCTCGGCTGCACCGATATGCAGGGCTATCATTTCGGCCGGCCCGAACCGAACCCCCAGCCGGCTCGCCCGCGCCAGATCTTCGTGTCTGCCGCCTGACTGGCGGCGCGGTCAGGCCGCCTGCTCCATCTCGCCGCGCGCCGCCGCGGCCAACACGGCCATGGCCGCATCGACACCCCCCTTGGCATGCGGCACGCCATGGATGGCGAGCGCCATTTCCACGCTCGCCAACGTGCCGAGGACCATCGGCTCATTGAGGTCGCCGAGATGGCCGATGCGGAACACCTTGCCGCCCAGCCGGGACAACCCGCCGCCGAGCGAGACGTTGAACATCCGCAGACAGGTGCGGCGAATCGCCTCGGCATCGTGCCCCTCCGGCATCAGCACCGCGGTAACGCTGTCCGACAGGCGCGCGGGCGTCAGGCAGAAAAGTTGCGGGCCGTTATTCCCCGCCCAGTGGCGCACGCAGGCGCGCACCGCCTCGGCCAGGCGGGTATGGCGGGCGAACACCGCCTCGAGCCCCTCCTCCTCGATGAGGCGCAGGGATTCCTTGAGGCCGTAGAACAGGCTGGTCGGCACGGTGCCGACGAAGCTCTTGTGCCGGCGCTGCAACATGGCGGTCCAGTCGAAATAATGCCGTGGCAGCTTCGCCGCGGCGTGCGCCGCCATCGCCTTCGCCGAGACGCCGGTGAAGCTCATGCCGGTGGGCAGCATCAGCCCCTTCTGGCTGCCGCCCACGGCGACGTCGACACCCCATTCATCCATGCGGAAATCGATCGAGCCAAGGGAAGAAATGGTGTCGGTGAGCAGAAGGGCCGGATGCGCCGTCGCGTCGAGGGCCGCCCGCACCTCGGTGAGCGGCAGCACGGTGCCGGTCGACGTCTCGTTGTGCACCGCACAAACCGCCTTGATCTCGTGCGCCGCATCGCCGGCAAGGGCGGCGCGCAGGGCGGCGAAATCCACCCCCCGCTGCCAATCCGCCGCCACACCCTGCACGCGCAGACCGAGGTCGGCGGCCATCCTCGCCCAGCTTTCCGAGAAATGCCCGCTCTCGATGATGAGGATCAGATCCCCCGGCGAGCACAGATTGAGCAGGCTCGCCTCCCACGCGCCATGCCCCGAGGCGGTGTACATGAAGAGGTGCTGCGTGGTTTTCAGCACGCGCTTCACCCCGGCCTGGCACGCCTCGTAGAGGGCGAGGAAATCCGCATCCATGAAGTCCACGGTCGGGTGAGCAACGGCGTGGAGCACGCTGTCGGGGATGTTGGTCGGCCCCGGATTGGCAAAAAACTGGCGACCACGCGGCAGACGGCTCATGCGCTTCACTCCCTCGGACTCTCCCGGAAGGTATTCAGACCCGCCGCGGCGCTTCCGGCAATCCGCAAAATCGGGATTGCAGCCCTGCCCGCGCGGCAGCCGGGGGCAGGATCGGCGCGCCCCTGGTCGGATGTCACCGTCACGGTTCGCCGGAGTGGCAAAAAATGCTACCTAGCGCCACCATCCACGAGACCACCGATGCGGACGAGGCCCCACGGGTATGCACCAACAAGGCACTGGAACGAACATGAGCAAGAGCAACTGGACCAAGCGCAGCCTCGCCGCACAGGGCATGGGCCATATCGACCCGATCACCCGGGCCGTGATCCCGCCCATTCATCTGTCCACCACCTATATCCGTGATGCCGACAACCGCTACACGAGCGGCTACATCTACGGGCGGCCGGACAACGCGACGGTGCGCGAGGCCGAAGGCGTCATCGCCATGCTGGAAGACGCCGAATCCAGCGCCCTGCTCTTCAGTTCAGGCATGGCGGCGGCGACCGCCACCATTCTGGCGCTCGACGCCGGAGACCACGTGGTGGCGCCGCGCGTGATGTACTGGGCCTTGCGCCGCTGGCTCGCCGAAGATGCCGCGCGCTTTGGCATCGATGTCGATTTCGTCGAGATGGACGACCTGTCCAAGCTCCGCGCGGCCATTCGCCCCGGGCGCACCAAACTCGTCTGGGCGGAGACGCCCTCCAACCCGCTCTGGACGATCACCGACATCGCCGCCGCGGCGCAGATCGCCCACCAGGCCGGCGCGCGCCTGGCAGTGGACAGCACCATCGCCTCCCCGTTCCACACCCGGCCGCTGTCGCTCGGCGCGGATATCGTGATGCACTCGGTGACGAAGGTGCTGAACGGGCATTCCGACGTCGTCGGTGGCGTGCTGGCAAGTGCGCGCGATGACGAGTTCTGGGCCCGGATCAAGCGGGTCCGCTCGGGCCAGGGCGCGATCCTTGGACCGTTCGAGGCGTTCCTGCTGATCCGGGGCATGCGCACCTTCCCGCTGCGCGCCGCCACGCAGGCGGCCGGCGCCGCGGAGCTGGCCCGCCGCCTGTCAGCCCATCCGCATATCGCGCGCGTGCTCTATCCCGGCCTGCCGCAGCACCCCGGCCACGACGTCGCCAACCGGCAGATGGAAAACGGCTTCGGCTACATGTTCTCCGCCCAGGTGAAAGGGGGCGAGACAGCCGCCATCGCCACCGCGGCGAAGGTCGGGTTGTGGAAGCGCGCGACATCGCTCGGCGGCGTGGAAAGTCTGATCGAGCACCGTGCCTCGATCGAGGGAGCGGGCACGCCCTGCCCGGCGGATCTTCTTCGCCTCTCAACCGGCATCGAGGATCCCGACGATCTGTTCCGGGACCTGGACGCCGCGCTGAACGCTGCCCATGCCTGATTGCCTGGGCCGCATGGGCGGCACCGTGCAAGGGAGGGTGCCGGATTGGCGATGACCGAGCGCGCCATTGTACCAGACCGCCCGGTCTCCCGACCGATGCGGGCGCCCCCTGTCATTGCCGGACGATTCAGACGAGTTCGCCATCATCCGGATTCGGCGATCCCGTGCCGGTCTGCACGTATCGCTTGAGGCTGAGGAGATAAAAACCCCAGCGTGTCGAAGCGCCCGCGTACGCCTCGTCGGCACCCGGGAAACCGCGATGGGCGAAGAGAAGGGTCGTCTCGTTGCCGTCGCCCTTGAGGTCGAAGGCAATGTCGCTGCCCGGCCAGACCGCGTTGGTGACCCGCCACCGCACATGCGTGACCGGATTGAGTTCCTCGACGGCCAGTTTTACGATAAAACGTTTCCCGTAAAACCCAAACTCTCCAGCGGCGCCGATTTTCGGCTCGATGGCCGCGTCGCGCGTCCACCATTGCCGAATTCCATCGGCCGTTGTGATCGCCTCATACACACGTTCCGCCGGCGCATGAATCCTGATCAGGTGCATGATATCTTGCATGATGTCATCTTTTCCTCGTAACGGGCCGCTGGTTGGTTTCGGGCCTGGGCGCAAGATCCAACGCGCCGTGACGAGATTCGCACGACGCGGCGCCAGATCTCCGCAACGCCCCCTTCCCGTGCGGAGACCGGTCCTCGCGGAAGCCGTTCAGGCGCTCACCGTGATCTTCGTGTCCCTGGGCTCCGGGCTTCCCCCGCCCGTCTCGACCCAGGCCTTCAGGCTGAGCAGAAACGTCGCCCATTTGGTGCTGCAGTGGCTCATGAACTCATTGGGCTCGCGCCACCCCTCGTGGCTGAACAGAACGAAGGTCTGACCGTCGCGCCAGACGAGGCGGAAGCGCATCTGCGTGCCCACCCAATCCTCAGCCGGACCGGAATAGCCCCACACCACCAGGCTCGGATCGGCGTGGATGACTTCGAGCCGGTTTCTACGGAACTGGAAAGTTCCGCCCCCGGCGGCGTCACCATGGGTCTCGGCGGACCACCAGTTCCTGATCCCCTCGACCGTCGTCAACGCTTCAAAAACACGCGCCGGTTCGGCAGCGATGCCGACGCGGTGAAGAATGTCCGGCATGGCATATCTCCTTTCGAGGCGAGCATTCGCGACGCCCACTCAATGCCTGTCTACTTCTTCCCGAAATCGCCCAGAACGACGGCTCCGGTCTCCAGCAGCGATTTCAGGTTGGAGATGACCTTCGGCCACCCGCCCGACACCGCCTCGATCAACTTCGACGAGTCCCGCTCGACGGTATGGATGATGGAGAGCCTGACGGCGGACCCGACGGGTTCCAGCTCCATCGTACAAAGCGAATCTCCCTCGGCTGCGAGCTCGGGAGTCCGCTGATTCCGCCAGCGGATGACCAGCCGCGTCGGAGGTTCGGCCGCGACGATCTCGCCAAGATCGCTGACGCTGCCATCGGAGTGCACCATCTTCCACGGGCTGCCCGGCCGCCACTCGCTTTCGCAGTGAACGCCGAACCAGTACTGCCTCATGAACTCCGAATCTTCGGTCAGCGCCGACCACAGCTTCTCCGGCGTGGTGCGAATGAAGGTCACGTAGTGGAACGTCGATCTAGCCATTGCCCTTCTCCAGTGTTCGTTTCAGGTTGGAAAGTGCCTTGAGGCGCGGCTTTTCGAACTTGGCAATCCAGCGCTCATAGATTTCCTGCAGCGGCACAGGATTGAGGAAATGCAGCTTCTCACGCCCTCGCCGCAGCGTGGCGACGAGGTTCGCCGCTTCGAGCACATCGAGGTGCTGGGTCACGCCTTGCCGGGTCATGTCCAGGTGGGCACACAGCTCATTGAGCGTGCGGCCATCATGCACGTGCAGCACATCCAGCAGCTTGCGCCGGCTTGGATCGGCAAGGGCCTTGAACAGCAGGTCGGTGTCACGGCGGTATTCGGTCATGGACTCCACAGGCAAGCATTTACTTGCCTGAATATATGCAAGCCATTTTTTGCCTGTCAAGAACACCCTCACGCAAGGCGGAGCGTGACGGAGATATCCCTCTTCCAGGAATTTGGCACGCGATGGCCAAGGGATAGGAAATCGGCGGGCGTCAGCGCCGGCGCGCCTGGTGCCGGGTCGCCGGGGGCTGGTTCTTTCCACGAAAATATTTATTCTCCCGCCGAGACGTCCTGTCGCGGTAGGCAGCAACCAGCCGGCCGCAGCGCGCAGAGGCGTGTTGCAGCCTCCAAAGAGAGGCGTCATTGATGCGCAACCTGTTGCTTGTGATCGGATTGGCGGTGCTGCTTTGCGGCGTCGCCGGGCCACCGGCGGCGGCAGAGGATGCCGCGCTGGAAATCACGGTGACGAACGGCAGTGACACTGGCGCCAATGCCGATATCCGGGTCCAGGTGCGCCCGGTTGGCCAGCACAATGGAGACGTGATCGTATCGGGCGGCTCGGGCGATAGCCTGAGGCTGCCGGCCGGAACCTACGCCGTGCAGGTGACCTATGTGGATGGCGCCGCGCACAAGACGATCTGGCTCGACGGCTTCGCCGTGTCCGGCCGGGTCGAAAGGACGGTCGACATGGCCATGCCCGTCGCCGCGCTGAAAATCGTGATCACCAATGGCGGGGCGGATTTGGGTGGCAGTGGCACGTTCGAGGTGCGCCCGGCCGGGCACCATGGCGGCGACGTCATGGCCTATGAGCAATCGGGCGGCACGGTGCGGGTGCAGGCCGGCACCTATGATGTCGACGCCCGGTTCCAGGACGGCGCCGATGTAGGGGATAAGGCACGGATCGGCATCGTGCCCGCCGGAATGCACGACGAGATCGGGGCGATCCGAGGCGGCGGAACGGCACAGCTCGAGGCCGGTCAATACGAGCTGACAGCGACGATGCCGGGCGCCGAAGGGGTGTTGCACAGCGCCCCTGTCGCGGACCATGCGCATCTGGTCGTGGCGATGAAGCCGCTGCGCGTCGCCGAACTCAAGCCTGGCGCCCCGCCCCCCAAGGAATGCACGATCGAGGTCTATGGTGTGAATTTCGATTTCAACAAATCGATGCTGCGCGCGGACTCGGAGCCCGTGCTCCAGGCGGTGCGGAAACTATCTGCCGCAAACCCGTCCTTCCGCGCCGAGGTCGGCGGTCACACCGACAATATCGGCACGCCTGATTACAACTTGCACCTGTCGGAGGCCCGCGCCGCTGCAGTGAAAGGCTGGCTGGTCGCCCACCACGTCGCAGCCGATCGCGTGACGTCCCACGGATACGGGGACACGCGTCCGCTGGTGGCGAACGACACGGAGGCGAACCGGTTCAAGAACCGCAGGGTCGAACTTCGCCGGATGAATTGTCATTGAGAGGGAAGGGCCGGGCGGTGGACGCCCGATAACGGATCAACAGCCGAGACCCGCCCAGCCTCCGATCGCCCTCACTCCCACTCGATGGTCCCCGGCGGCTTGCTCGTGATGTCGTAGGTCACCCGGTTGATTCCGCGCACTTCATTGACGATCCGCCCGGCGACGCGGGTGAGGAAGCTCATGTCGAAGGGATAGATCTCCGCCGTCATTCCGTCGGTGCTGGTTACCGCCCGCAGCGCGCACGCCATGTCATAGGTCCGCCCGTCGCCCATCACGCCGACGCTGCGCACCGGCAGCAGCACCACAAAGGCCTGCCAGATCGCGTCATACAGCCCCGCGGCACGGATCTCCTCGAGATAGATCGTGTCCGCCCGCCGCAGCAGATCGAGCTTGGCGCGGGTGATCGCGCCGGGAACACGGATCGCGAGCCCCGGCCCCGGGAAGGGATGGCGGCCGACGATCGCCTCGGGGATGTCTAGTTCGCGGCCGAGCTTGCGCACCTCGTCCTTGAACAGCTCACGAAGCGGCTCGACGAGCTTCATGCGCATCCGCTCGGGGAGTCCGCCGACATTGTGGTGGCTTTTGATCGTCACGCTCGGCCCGCCCGTGAAGCTCACGCTCTCGATCACGTCCGGATACAGCGTGCCCTGGGCGAGGAAATCGGCGCCACCCAGTTTCGCGGCCTCCTCCTCGAACACCTCGATGAACAGCCGCCCGATGGTCTTGCGCTTGATCTCCGGGTCCGCCACGCCATCCAGCGCATCGAGAAACATCGCCGAGGCATCGCGATGGACCAGCCGGATGTTGAAGCGGTCGCGGAAGGTGCGCACCACCTCCTCGGCCTCGCCGGCGCGCAGCAGGCCATGATCGACGAAGATGCAGGTCAGCTGGGCGCCGATGGCCTGGTGGATCAGCACCGCCGCCACCGAGGAATCGACCCCGCCGGACAGGCCGCAGATCACCCGCCCCTGCCCGACCTGGGCGCGGATCTTCTCGATCTCCGCCTCGCGGAACCCCCCCATGGTCCAGTCGCCCCGGCAGCCGGCAACCTCGTGGGCAAAGCTGGCCAGCAACCGGGCCCCGTGCGGGGTGTGCACCACCTCGGGGTGGAACATCAGGCCGTAGAATTTCCGCGCATCGTCGGCGAAAGCGGCAAACGGCGCGCCCTCGGAGGTGGCGACCACGCGAAACCCCGGCGGCAGACGGGTCACCCGATCGCCATGGCTCATCCACACCTGCTCGCGCGCGCCGACAGACCAGACGTCGCGGAACAGCGCGCATGGCTCAAGCACATCGACGAAGGCGCGGCCGAACTCGCGGTGGTCCGACTGCGCGACCCTGCCGCCCAGCTGCTCGCACATGGTCATCTGGCCGTAGCAGATGCCCAGCACCGGCACGCCAAGCTCGAAGACCAGTTGTGGCGCGCGCGGGGAATTGCCCTCCGGCACGCTGGCCGGCCCGCCGGAAAGGATGATCCCGCGGGGAGCAAAGGCGGTGATGCGCGCAGGGTCGGCGCTGTACGGCCAGATCTCGCAATAGACCCCGCTCTCGCGCAGGCGCCGGGCGATCAGCTGCGTCACCTGGCTGCCGAAATCGAGGATCAGGATGCGGTCGGCACCGGGCGCGGGCGGGATGGAGGTTGCGGTCATCGGTGGGGCACCTGTTCAGGCAGTGGCGGTGCAGGCTCTTGCAGCATGCCCGGCCGCCCGCCGCAAGGCAGGAAAGCGCAGGGCTGGATATCGGCCCGCCGGGAGAGCCCCGCTCAGGACGCCGAGGAGGTCGCCTGCGCCAGCCTTGCGATGGGCGACCAGACATAGGCGGTCTGCCCCACCGCCTGGCCCGCCACCTGGATGGTCGATTCCGCCGCGGCCCGCCCCCCGAGGCGCTCATAGAACCAGCGGCTCGGGTTGTCGCGCAGCACCCACAGGAACGCGGACGCGCAGCCCGCCTCGGCCAGATGCCCCGCCGCACAGTGCATGAGGCGCCGGCCTATCCCCCGCTCGCGCCAGTCATCGAGCACATACAGCGTCTCGATCTCGCCCTCCGCCAGCCGCGCCTCCGAGCGCGCCGGAGCGCCGGTGACGAAACCGACCACCAGCGGCACCCCGCCGCGAGACCCGAGATCGAAGCCCGAGGCGATCGCCACATGCACCCCGGCACCGGCCCGGATCGCCCGCTCGTAGTGGGCGGCATGGCGCGAGAGCGACAGGCCGGCGAGGTACTCATCGGGCAGAATGCCCGGATAGGCGCTGCGCCAGGCCGCCACATGAACCGCTCCGATGGACACCGCATCCGCAATCCGGGCGCGGCGCAGGGTGATCACCCCACCCGCTCCAGCACCGCGGCAAAGAACCCGTCCGTGCCGTGGGCGCGCGGCGTCAGCGCCAGGTACGGACCGTCCCCGGGCACCGGCGCCGCCAGATGCCAGGCGCGGGCCAGCGGCACGACGGCAAATTCCGGATGGGCGGCGAGGAAGCGTTCCACCTGCGCCTCGTTCTCCTCGGTGAGCAACGAACAGGTAGCGTACACCACCCGGCCGCCCTTGCGCACCAATCTTGCCGCCTGGGCGAGAATGGCGCCCTGCTTTTCCACCAGCTCGCTCAGATCGCGCTCGGCCAGACGCTGGCGCGCATCGGGGTTGCGCCGCCAGGTGCCCGTGCCCGTGCAGGGCGCATCGACCAGCACCCGGTCGAAGGTGCCGGCGCGGCGCTTGGCCCATTTGTCGCC
>JAGXAV010000550.1 GCA_018971455.1 Rhodospirillales bacterium | reverse complement strand
GGCGGCGCGGCGCGGCGCGTCCTGGGCGGCGGCCTTCTTCGCGCCGGCGGCGGCCTCGGCCATGATGCCGCGCAGGTCGCGCAGGAAGGCGGTGCCCTTCAGCGTGCGCTGCACCAGCACGCTGCGGCGGTCCATCGGGTCGATCTTGCGGCGCGCCAGGTCGAGCTCGCCGAGGCGGTCCAGCGCGCGGGTGATGGCGGGCTTGGAGACGTTGAGCTCGGCGGCGAGGCCGCGCACCGTGTGGGCGCCGTCCTGCAGGTAGCAGGTCAGGAACACGCCGAGCTGGCGTGCCGAGAGGTCCGGCCCGTCGCGGCGCACGAGGGCGACGACGGTGTCGCGCAGGATGCCGACAAATTGTTCGGTGGAAGGGGTCATGGCCATCGGATGGTCCTTTCTCTGGCTCAGCGGCGGCGTGATTGCGGGAGCGTCGCGAGGGGCGGCCTGCGGCGGTGCAGGCGAGCCCGGACCCGAGAGCGCCCGGTCCGGGACATGGGGGATGAGCGCGCGGGGGTGGGGCGCGCGGGGGAACGTGCTGTAGGCGCGGGCGCCTTGCCGCGATGTTTTGTCGGCATTACGAATTGCATAGCCGGGCCTGCACGGCGGCCAGCACCGCCCGCATCGCCTGCGCCTCGCCGCCCTCGGGCCGGCCGGGGCGATTGGCGTCGTTCCAGGCATACAGATCCAGATGCGCCCAGTTCGTGCCCGGGGCGAGGAAGCGGCGCATGAACAGCGCCGCCGTCACGGCGCCGGCCATCGGCTTGCTGGCGACGTTGTTGAGGTCGGCCACCGGGCTGTCGAGCCAGGAATCGTAGCCGTCCCACAGGGGCAGCCGCCAAAGCGGGTCGGCGACGCGGGTGCCGGCGTCCAGCAGCGCCGCGGCCCAGGCCTCGTCGGTGCAGAACAGCGCCGGCAGGTCGGGGCCGAGGGCGACGCGGGCGGCGCCGGTGAGGGTGGCGCAGTCGAGCAGCAGGTCGGGTGTCTCGTCGGAGGCCTCGGCGAGCAGGTCGCACAGCACGAGGCGGCCCTCGGCGTCGGTGTTGCCGACCTCGACGCTGAGCCCGCGGCGGGTGCGCAGCACGTCGAGCGGGCGGAAGGCGCGGCCGGAGACGCTGTTCTCGACGCAGCCGACGCGCACCGAAAGGCGCAGCGGCAGATCGGCCTGCATGATCATGCGCGCGAGGCCGAGCACGGTGGCGGCACCGCCCATGTCCTTTTTCATGCGCAGCATGCCCGAGGAGGGCTTGAGGTCGTAGCCGCCGGAATCGAAGCAGACGCCCTTGCCGCAGAGCGAGACGAGCGGGCTGGCATCGGTGGCCCTGCGGCCGCGCCAGGTGAAGCCGGCCACCACCGGCGCGCGGTCCGAGCCGCGTCCGACGGCGGCGACGGTCGGGTAGGCCGCCTCCAGCGCCGCGTCGCGCACCTGCCAGGTGGCCGCGCCATGGCGCTGGCCGAGGCCGGTCGCGACATCGGCAAGCTCCGCCGGGCCGAGCAGGTTGGCCGGGGTGTTGATCAGGTCGCGCACCATCCAGACCGCCTCGGCCTGGGCGCGGGCCGGGCCGTCCGCCGGCGTGACGGCGAGCCGCGCCGGGGCGCGCGGCGCCGCCTTGAAGGCGGCATAGCGATAGGCGCCGAGGCAGAAGCCGAGCACCGCGGCGGCGCGGTCGTACTCGCCCGGCGCCAGCGCCCATGTGCCCTCCGGCAGCGCCTGGGCGAGGCCGCCGAAGGCGTGCGGGCCACCGCCCTCGCCGAGGCCGAGCAGGGCGGCGGCGATGCCGTCCGGGCCGGGCAGCAGGAGCAGCTCGTTGGCGCGGGCGGCGAAGCCGGCGGCGCGCGCATAGGCGGCCTGGGCGGCCGGGAGCGCGGCGAGCACGCCATCGAGCGCCGCCGGGCGGACGGGGCGCACCTGGCGAAGCTGGTCATCCCCGCCGGGGGATGTCTCGCAGGGAAGAATCTGCTCCAGCATGCGTCCGACCTGCCTCACTATTCTCCGAGTCGTTCAAATACTCAGTTCGTCACCTGACAGCGTGCGGCCCCATGCACAAGGTCGTTCCGGGCGCGGCAGTCGATTCCTACAGCGAATTAATGTCGGTTTGATGATGTGGCGGGTGGCTGCGCGCGGGCGTCCGGCCGCCGCAGCCGCAGGCG
>JAGXAV010000549.1 GCA_018971455.1 Rhodospirillales bacterium | reverse complement strand
GCCGACGCCCATGCTCGCCGTCTGATCGACCACCAGCAGCCCGATATCGGGCAGCCCCTGGCGCGTCTCCTCGACCAGCCGCGGACCAGCCAGCCACAGCACCAGCACAGCGAACGCGGCCAGGCGCCAGGGCGCGCCGCGTGCGCGCCGCCACAACGCCAGCCCCACGGCAATCAGCGCAACGCCCGCCAGCGCGCCGAGCAGCCATGGTGGCAGCAGCGGGGCAAAGCGCAGCGCGGCAATGGCCTGCGTCACCGTGCTCATTGCCCGAGCCGCTCCAGGATCGCCGGCACGTGCACCTGGTCGCCCTTGTAGTTGCCGGTCAGCGCGTACATCACCAGATTGACCCCGAAACGATAAGCCAGCAGCCGCTGCCGCTCGCCGCCCGGAATCGCCGCGTAGGGATTGCGCCCCTGCCCATCCACCGCCCAGGCGGCCGCCCAGTCATTGGCGCCGATGATCACCGGGCTCACGCTGTCATTGCTGCGGTCCTGGTCGCGCTGCACCCACACCGTCTCGCCGACATAGCGGCCGGGGAATTCGCGCAGCAGGTAAAAGGACCGCGCCAGCACGTGCGAGGAGGTGAGCGGCGCCAGCGGCGGCACCGCGAGGCCCTGCCCCAGCCGCTCCAGCGCGCTCGCCGCCCCCGGCGCGAAGCCGGCCCCGCTGCCGCCGCCGCGCGTGTCGATCAGGATGATGCCGCCATGCGCGGTGAAGGCGTTGAGCGCCGTCACCATCGCCTCCGAGGGGGTCGGCGCGTCGGCGGTGATCGGCCAGTAGAGCAGCGGATAGAAGCTCAGATCATCCTGCCCCGGCACCACCCCGGCCGGCGCCGCCAGCACGGCGGCGGTGCGATGATTGACGAAATCCGCCAGCCCCTGGAGCCCCGCGCGCGAAACCGCGTCCACCTGCGCATCGCCCGTCACCACATAGGCCAGCCGCGTCTGCAGGGCCGGGTTGGGCCCGCCCTGCGGCCACGGGCCATCCTGCGCCCGCGCGGATCCCGCCATCGCGACCATCGCCGCCCCGACCATCGCAGCCGTCACCAAGGCCATAACCAGCAGGGCCGCCGCGCGCGCCAGCAGCAGCCCCCGCAGCCGCAGCGACACCAGCAGATCGGCCGCCAGAAGCGCCAGCGCCAGCGCCAGCAGGAACGGCCCGATCGGCTGCTCGGCGCTGGCCGCGTCGATCGGCTCGACCCGCGTACCGACAGCCGGCGCCGCCACGGGCAGCGGCAGGTTGGCCGAGAGGTTCAGCACCCGCCGATCTGCCGCCGGCCCATAGAGTCCGGGCGGGTGGCGCGGCCCGGCCGCGGCATTGGCGAGCTCGGCGGCGGTCAGGCCGGTTGCCACCGCGGGCGGCGGGCCCAGCACGCCGAACCCGTCCATGATCTGCGCCGGCGCCAGCTTCTGCCCGCCCCGCTCCCCCCCGCTCACGCCGTTCGCCACCGCCACCAGCCGCCGCAGCATGTCAACGAACAGGCCGGAGAGCGGCAGATCGGACCAGTCGGCGTTGGCGGTGACGTGGAACAGCACCACCCGCCCCGCGCCGCGCACCGCCTGCGTCACCAGGGGCGTGCCATCGGTCAGCCGGGCCCAGGTCGCCGCCGCCAGCGCCGCGTCGGGCTGCGCCAGAACCTGGCGGGTCACCCGGACATCGGGCGGCACGGCCAGGCCGGCAAAGGGCGAGTCGGAGGCGAAGGCCGCCAGGGCCGCGGGCTTGCTCCACGACATCGCGCCACCCAGCCGCCGATCCCCCTCGAGCAGCGTCACCGGCAGCAACGAATCCGGATGGGCGGCCATCTGCGGCCCGGCGAAGCGCAGCAGCAGCCCGCCCTTCTGCACCCAGTTTGCCAGCGCCTCGTGCTCCGGCCCGTCCAGCACCACGTGATCGGCCAGGACGATCACCGAAATCTGCCGCTTGAGCAGGCTCGCCACGTCCCCTTCGCGCACCTCCGTGTAGGGATCGAGCGCGCGGTGCAGGTAGAACAGCTTGCCGAGCAGCGGCGTCTCGACGCCCAGCGCCCCCTCGCTCACCAGCCCGACCGGGCGCCGCCGCCAGCGTTCGTCGAGAAGCACCACCCCGCCCGCCGAGGGCGCCGCATCGGCCAGCACCAGGCGGGAGAGCTGGTTGCGCAGCTCCGGCGGCAACGCGAT
>JAGXAV010000548.1 GCA_018971455.1 Rhodospirillales bacterium | reverse complement strand
GGGATTTCGAGGTCGCCCAGCTCGCCGCCGATTGGCGGATTCCGCCGCGCGGGCGGGCGATGCTGGCGACGCTGATCGCCGAGCGGGCGCGGGTCGCCGCGTGGCATCTGCCGGGGCAGCGTGCGGCCATCGCGGCGTGGGAGCACCGGCGGCTTGGCCAGATCATGGCCGCGCGCCTTGCCATGCGCGTCGGTCACATCGACACTCTGGCCCTACCGCGGGGGAGACGAGGCTCATGATCTTGCTGGGTTGCATCGCCGATGATTTCACCGGCGCCACCGACCTCGCCGCCATGCTGGTGCGCCAGGGCATGCGCGCGGTGCAGGTGATCGGCGTGCCCGAGCCCGGCGCGCCCGCGCCGGACGCCGACGCCGTCATCGTCGCGCTGAAATCGCGCACCGCACCGGTGGGCGAGGCGGTGGGCGAGAGCCTGGCGGCGCTGGCCTGGCTGCGGGCGGCGGGATGCCGGCAATTCTTCTTCAAGTACTGCTCGACCTTCGATTCCACCGACCACGGCAATATCGGCCCGGTCGCCGACGCGCTGGTGGCCGCCCTCGGCTGCGGCTTCGCGCTGGCATGCCCTGCCTTTCCGGCCAATGGGCGCAGCGTCTATCAGGGGCACCTCTTTGTCGGGGCGACGCTGCTCAATGAGAGCGGCATGGAGAAACACCCGCTGACGCCGATGACCGACGCCAATCTGGTGCGCGTGCTGGCGCGCCAGACGGATGGCACGGTGGGGCTCGTCGGCTACGCCACCGTCGAGCAGGGCGCGATGGCGATCCGCCACGCGATGACCGCGCTGAAGGAGCAGGGCCGGCGCTACGCCATCGTCGATGCGGTGAGCGACGCGCATCTGCACGCCATCGGGCAGGCGGCCGAGACGCATGCGCTGATCACCGGCGGCTCCGGCGTGGCGATCGGCCTGCCGGAGAATTTCCGCCGCGCGGGTCTGCTCTCCGTCCGCGAGGATGCCGGGTCGCTGCCGGACGTTGCGGGCCATGCCGCCGTGCTCGCCGGCTCCTGCTCGCGTGCCACGCTGTTCCAGATCGGCACGGCACGCGCGCATGTGCCGGTGCTGGAACTCGATCCGCTGGCGGTGCCGGATGCCGCGGCCCTCGCGCGCGAGGCGCTCGACTGGGCGGGCGGCAAGCTCGGCGCGGCGCCGGTGGTGATCGCGGCCAGCGCCACGCCGGAGAAGGTCGCGGCCCTGCAGGCGCGCCTGGGGCGCGAGGCGGCGGGCGCGCTGGTGGAGAGCGCGCTGGCGCAGATCGCCGAGGGGCTGGTGGCGCGCGGCGTCCGGCGCCTCGTGGTGGCGGGCGGGGAGACCTCCGGCGCCGTTGTGACGCGGCTCGGCGTCCGGCAGCTGCGCATCGGCATGGAAATCGATCCCGGTGTGCCCTGGACTTTTGCCGAAGGCGGTGCGGTGCCGCTGCTGCTGGCGCTGAAATCCGGCAATTTCGGCGCGCGGGACTTCTTCCTCAAGGCCTTCGCCATGCAGGCCGCGCCATGAGCGAGCAGGTGCTTCGCGCGCAGCTCGTGGAGCTTGCCGCGAGCCTGTTCGCGCGCGGTTTCTCGGTGGGCAGCGCCGGCAATATCAGCGTGCGGCTGGAGGAAGGCTACCTGATCACGCCGACCAACTCCTCGCTCGGGCGGCTCGATGCGGCGTCGCTGTCACGGCTCGATGCCGGCTTCGCCCATGTCGATGGCGCGAAGCCCTCCAAGGAGGTGTTCATGCATCGCGCCTTTTACACGGCGCGTCCGGAGGCCGGTGCCGTCGTCCACCTGCACTCCACGATGGCAACCGCGGTCGCGTGCCTTCCCGATGTCGATCCCGCCAATCCGATCCCGCCGCTGACACCGTATTTCGTCATGCGGGCCGGCCCGTCGATGCCGGTGGTGCCGTATTACCGGCCGGGGGATGCGGCGATGGAGCCCGCGATCCACGCCGCGGCGCGCGGCGCGCGCGCCGTGCTGCTGGCCAATCATGGCCCGGTGGTCTCGGGCCCCAGCCTGCGCGATGCCGTCTATGCCGCCGAGGAGATCGAGGAAGCGGCGAAGCTGTTTCTGCTGCTGCGCGGCGCCAACCCGCGGCTGCTGACCGCCGCACAGACCGCGGACCTGCTCAGCCATTTCGGCTGACACGCAGAGCGACGAGC
>JAGXAV010000547.1 GCA_018971455.1 Rhodospirillales bacterium | reverse complement strand
TGCCCCAGCCCAGCCCCGCGCAGAGCAATGCGTGCTTGGCGCCGAGGTCGCCCAGCCGCCAGGTGCGCAGCGCCACCACGGCGAAATCCTCCCCCTCGCTCAGCCGGGACCGATCGGTCAGCACCAGCTGCACATGCTCGCGCAGCAGCGCGGCCGGGACGGGGGCCGCCATCGCGGCAAGCGGGTGCCCGGGTGCTGCGACGGGCACCAGCTCGACCTCGCCGATCGGCCGGCGTTCGAGCGCGGGAAATCGGGTGGCAAGCCAGCTGCTGACGCCGATGCGGCACGCGCCATCGAGAACCAGCTGCACCACCGCCCCCAGCGATTCGATGCGCAGGCGCAGCGCCACGGTCGGGTATTCCGTGGCGAAGTCCTGGAGGGCCGCGACCAGGCGGGCGGTGGGGAACATGACATCGACGACCAGCGCCACCTCGCTCTCCAGCCCCCGCGTCAGCCCCGCCGCGCGCGCCCGCAGCTCGTCCATCATCAGGGCGATGCGCCGCGCATCGGCGAGGATGGCGCGGCCGGCCTCGGTGAGCTCGGGGCGGTGGCGGCGGGTGAACAGGGCCAGGCCGAGCTGGGCCTCGAGATTGGCGATGGCGTAGCTGATCGCCGATTGCGCGCGGTTGAGGCGGCGCGCGGCGGCCGAGAAGCTGCCGCAATCGGCAACCGTCTGGAGCAGGCGAAGCTGGTCGAGGGTGGGCACGCCGGGCAGGGTTTCGTTATGTATCATAATTATCGAATTCCGCGATGGATCATATCGAAAAAATGCCAGTTTTTCCGATGTTATTGGCTCGCTATGTCAGGCGCAACGCGGGCCGCCCCGGCCCGCACGGACGCCGGAGAGACCGACATGGCCGCGAAGATCCTGATCGCCTTCTATTCTCGCGGGGGCGCCACCGAGGCGCTGGCCCGCGCCATTGCCGAGGGTGCGGCGGCGGAAGGGGCGGAGATCCGCCTGCGCCGCGCGCGCGAACTTGCCAGCCCCGAAGTGATGGCCCGCGCCCCGGGCTGGGCGGAGAGTGCCGCGCGCATGAACGCGCTCTACGAGGCGCCGAGCGAGACCGACGCCGAATGGGCCGATGCCATCATCTTCGGCACGCCGACGCGCTTCGGCTCCGTCGCCTCCGAGCTGAAAGCCTATATCGACGGGCTGGGCGGCCTGTGGTTCCAGGGCAAGCTGGTCGGCAAGGCGGGCTCGGTGTTCGGCGCCACCTCCACCACCCATGGCGGCAATGAATCGACGCTCATCTCCCTCTACAACCCGCTCGCCCATCTCGGCCTGGTGATCGTGCCGCTCGGCTATGCCGATCCCGCCTTGTTCAAGGCGGGCACGCCGTACGGCGCCTCGGCCGTGGTCAATGGCCGCGACATCAAGGAGCCCTCGGCCGACGAGATGGAGGTCGCGCGCTTCCAGGGCCGGCGCGTCACCCGCGTGGCCGGGGCGCTCGCCGCTCTTCGCTGAGCAGGCCGGCCTGCCGTGCGTGGCGGGCCAGCGCGTCATGGCCCGCCTTCGCATAGGCGAACGGGTTGGCGATGGCGGGGTCCTGCTCGGCCTCCACCACCAGCCACCCGTCATAGCCCGGCAGCTCCGACAGGATCGCGGGGAAATCGACCGCGCCATCGCCCGGCACGGTGAAGACGCCGGCGACCACCGCGTGGAGGAAGCTCCTGTCCAGCGCGTGCGAGGCGGCCATCACCGCCGGCCGCACGTCCTTGCAATGGACGTGGGCGATGCGCGCGCGATGGCGCCGGGCCAGCGCCGCCGGGTCGGCGCCGGCGAAGGTCGCGTGGCCGCTGTCGAGCAGCAGCTTCAGGGCCGGGCCGGTGCTGGCCATCAGCCGGTCGATCTCCGCGCCGCTCTGCACGATGGTTCCCATGTGGTGATGATAGGCCAGCATCAGCCCGTCATCGGCAAGCGCCTCGGCGAGTTCGGTGAGGCGGTCGCCGAAGCGCGCCCACTCGCCATCGGCCAGCACCGGACGGCGGGAGAGCGGCGTGCCGCGCGCGCCATGGATGGCGTTGGACGTCTCGGCGATGATCAGCACGGTGCAGCCCATCGCGCGCAGCAGGTCGGCATGGCCGCGAATGGCCTCGCGCTCGGCGTTGGCATCCTGCACGAGGAGGCTTGCCGAGTACCAGCCCGACACCAGGGCGA
>JAGXAV010000546.1 GCA_018971455.1 Rhodospirillales bacterium | reverse complement strand
CGCCGCCGGCATGTGGTCGATCGAGCTGCGCGCCGATCCCGCGGCCCCGCCGATCGGCCAGGCGAGCTTCCGCGTCGATGCCTTCGTGCCCGATCGCCTCGCCGTTGATCTCGGCCCCAATCCGCCCGCCATCGTCCCCGGCCAGGCCACGAGCCTGCCGGTGGCGGTGCGCTATCTCTATGGCGCGCCCGGCGCCGGTCTGTCCGGCAAGGCCAGCCTGCATCTTGCGATCGACAGGCAGCCTTTCCCCCGCCTCGCCGCCTATCATTTCGGTCTGCAGGGCGAGGCCTTCGCGCCCGACGCCATCGACCTCGCGCTGCCTGATACCGATGCGCAGGGCCATAGCCGGCTCGCCGTCACGCTCGCCCGCGCGCCGGACACCACGCAGGCGCTGCAGGCCGAGATCGATGTCGCGGTGAACGATCCCTCGGGCCACGCCGTGCGCGCGGCCACCACCATGCCGGTGCGCGGCGCCAACCCGTTCATCGGCATCCGCCCCGCCTTCGCCGGCGGCGCCGTCGATGCCGGCACCGAGGCCGCCTTCGACATCCTCGCCGTGCACCCCGACGGCACGCCGATGGCGATGGCGGCGAAGCTGCGCCTGGTGCGCGAGCGGCCGGACTGGCACGTGGTCATGGATGGCAGGCTCGCCCGCTACGAAACGGTGTGGCGCGACGAGCCGCTGGAGACCAGGGACATCGCCATCCCCGCCGATGGCGTCCTGCATTTCGCGCGCAAGCTGGAATTCGGCCGCTACCGGTTGGAGATCGCCCAGACCGGCGGCATGGCCATCACCTCCTACCGCTTCCGCTCCGGCTGGGCCGGTGCCGACAGCCCCGACGTGCCGGACCGGGTCGATGTCTCGGCGGACCGGCAGCTCGTGCCGGTCGGCCAGAACGTCACCATCCACATCGCCCCGCCCTTCGCCGGCCAGGCGACGGTGCTGGTGCTGACCGACCGCGTCATCTCCCGGCGCAACCTCGCCGTGCCCGCCGGCGGGGCCGATCTGCAGGTGCCGGTGGAGGCGAGCTGGGGCCCCGGAGCCTATGTCGCCGTGCACGTCTTTCGCGGGGAGAGCGATGCGGCGAAGCCGGGCCATCCGGCGCGCGCCATCGGCCTCGTCTGGGTCGGCGTGGATCCGGGCGCGCGCAAGCTCGCCATGGGCATCGACGTGCCGGACCACGTGCTGCCGCGCGCCGCCGCGCACATCGCCGTGCGCACCGCGCCCGGCGCCTGGGTCAGCCTTGCCGCCGTCGATGAGGGCATCCTGCGGCTGACGCATTTCGTCTCGCCGGACCCGACGGCGCATTTCCTCGGCCGCCGCCGCCTCGGCATCGACATCCGTGACGATTGGGGCCGGCTGATCGCCGCTGCGCAGGGCGGCTCCACCCTACTGCGCCAGGGCGGCGACGAGGGCGCCTTCTCCCTGCCTGAAATCCCCCAGCAGACCGTCACCCTGTTCAGCCCCCCGGTGCAGGCGGGGCCGGACGGGCAGGCCCTGATCACCCTGCCCCTGCCGGATTTCAACGGCCAGGTGCGGCTGATGGCGGTGTCGTGGCTGGGCACCCGGATCGGGGCGGCGAACACCGATCTCGTGGTGCGCGACCGGTTGATCGCCGAGCCGCTGCTGCCGCGCTTCCTCGCCCCCGGCGATGCCACCCGCCTCGCCGTGCTGCTGCACGATCTCGATCTGCCGAAGGGCGAAATGGCGGCCAGCATCACCCTCGGCGGGCCGCTGGCGCTGGAGGGGCCGAACCGGCTCGCCGCCACGCTCGCCCCTGGCGGGCAGGCGCTGGAGACGACCACGCTGCGCGCCACCGGCGCCGGGCGCGGCACCATCGCGCTCGACGTCACCGGCCCGGACGGGTTTCACATCACCCGCCACACCGCCATCCTCGTCCGCTCGTCGCGCGCGCCGCTCGCGCTGCTCTCCGGGGGCGCGCTGGCGCCGGGCGCCCAGGTGCCGCTGGTGCCGGCGGCCGACCGCTTCCTGCCCGGCACCTGGCGCGCCACCGCCACCTTCGGCGCACCGGTGCGCTACGATGCCGGCGCGCTGGTGCAGGCCCTGGCCGACTACCCGCTATCCTGCCTCGAACAGGCGACCAGCCGGGGCCTGCCCCTCGCCATGCTGCCCGATGGCGCGGTTGCCGGCCCGCAGCGCGCC
>JAGXAV010000545.1 GCA_018971455.1 Rhodospirillales bacterium | reverse complement strand
CGAGCAGGGTGAAGGCCACCAGCCCGGGCAGGAACGCATAGACCCGCGCCTCCTGCGCGGCGGCGATCTGCATCGGCGCCAGCGCCACGAGCAGCGCGGCGATCAGCCCGCCGCGTGCCCCGGCGAGCACCGCGCCAAGCCGATAGACCAGCCCGATCGCCGCCAGCGAGGCCAGCGCCGACAGGCTGCGCGTGGCGACCTCCGAGGGGCCGAAGAGGCCGGCCCACAGCTTCAGCAGCACGAAATGCAGCGGCGGATTGGTCTCGACGAACAGACCATGGCCGAGCAGGAAGGCGAGGGGATTGCGGATCCAGAACAGCGTGAATAATTCGTTACGCCAGTAGCTGTCATGGCCGATATGGTAGAGGCGCAGCGCCGCGCCGAGCAGCATGATGGCACCGAGCAGCGTGGCCGGGCCAACACGCGGGCGCGTGCGCGCCCGCGCCGCCGGTCCCGCCGCCTCCACCCAAGCGGACATGCCATCTCTCCTTCGCACGAGGGCGAAAAGCAGCTCTTCGCCGCTTAGAAACATGGCATATGTTAAGCCAATGTTTGGAAACCGATGGGGCGCGGCCGGCCGGCCGGGCAGGGCTGTGCCCGGCGCATCCCGGCATTGCAGGGGGACGGGTGAACCGAACCTTTCCTGACATTTCCCGACACCACTTGAACGCAAAGGCATGGCTTAACGAGAGATGAAGAACGGCTCATCTCCTCGGAGTTTCCAGTCATGCGATTGCTCCTCGTCCAGGCCCAGTCCGCCGCCACCCGCCAGTCAACCATGGCGTTCAGCGCCAGCGCCGCCATCGTTGACCATGTGCACCAGGTGGCCGATGCGGTGACATACCTGCGCACCTACGAATACGACATCGTGGTGCTCGACCAGGAGCTGACCGACATGGCGGGCACCGACGCGATCCGCCGCTTCCGCACCTTGGGCTTCACCACCCCCGTGCTGATCCTGACCGACATGGAGAGCGGCAAGTCCCGCGCCCAGGCCCTGCGCGCCGGCGCCGACGACCTGCTCTCCAAACCCTTCGACCCCGACGAGCTGGCCGCCCGCATCGAGGCGGTGGTGCGCCGGCGCAACGGCTTCGCCCGTTCCACCCTGCATGTCGGCCCGCTGGAAGTGGACATGGCCAGCCGCGAGGTCCGGGTGGATGGCCAGCCCGTCAGCCTGACCCGCAAGGAATACGCCATCGTCGAGCTCATGGCCCTGCGCAAGGGCCGGGTGATCCCCAAGCAGAACTTCCTCGATCACCTTTACAATGGACTCGACGGTCCGGAGACCCGGGTGATCGATGTCTTTATCTGCAATCTGCGCAAAAAACTCTCATTGTGCGGAGGTGGTTCACTTATTGACACAGTTCGGGGTCACGGGTACATTATGAGAGATACGCCGGCTTTCGCGGATCGGAGCTTGCCCGCCGCGGGATACCCGGAAGAAGCTATGCCCGTCGTACCCGCGCATCGGCTCGACCGGGAGGTCGCGATCAGCTGAGAGCGGCTCCGACCCAACCGGAGGTACCCTCTCGCCATGCCGATCGCCGCTTCTGGCACCAACACCGCAAGGGCGATCCGGCGCGGGCACGGCGTCCCGGCCTGAGCCATGTCGCGCGGGACGGGGGGGGAGCGGGAAGGATTCCTGCACCGCATCCAGGCGGCGTTTTCCTTCTCATGCCCGCTCTGCGTCCTCGCCGTCCTCGTCGCGATGACGCTCGCGGCCATGTCGGTCGGCGCCATCCTGCTCGACCATGCCCGCGCCATCCAGCAGGGCGAGCTCGTCGCCACCCGTGAGGCCGATCTCGGCGCGCTGCGCACCAGCCTGCTGCTCAGCGCCGCCGACCGCATGCTCCACGAGGCCGCGGCGTTGCAGGCGGCCCCCCAGGCGACGGCCAGCGCCCGCAGCGGCGCGCTCGATGCCGGCCTCTCCCGGCTGCGCGCCGTCGAGCCGCGCATCCTCGCACTCTATATATTAGGGCCGGATGCCGGCCCGCTCGCCGCCTCCCTGGCGCCGGCCTGGCACGCCGCCAACCTCGCCAGCGCCTGCCTGCACGCCGGCCGGGCCGATTCCGGCCAGGTCCTGCTGAAATCGATCACCACCCCGATCGCCTCCGACGGCACCAGCGAGCCCGCCCTGTGCATGATGCGCGGCACCGAGGGCGGCGCGGTCC
>JAGXAV010000544.1 GCA_018971455.1 Rhodospirillales bacterium | reverse complement strand
AGGATCTGCCCGGGCCGCAGGCTGGCAATCTCCGAGGGCTGCGGCTCCTTGACCTTCACGATCATGTCCGCACCCGCGAACACCTCCGCCGCGTCGGCGGCGATCGCCGCGCCGGCGGCGCGATAGGCCTCGTCGGCGAAGCCGATGCCGGCGGCGGCATCCCGCTGCACCGTCACCTGGTGGCCATGGCCGACCAGCTCGCGCACTGCCGCGGGGGTCCGCCCCACGCGGTATTCATGCGTCTTGATTTCCTTGGGACCGCCGATCTTCATGGCCTGTCCTTGGTTGGTGAAACGGGGATGGAGTGGAACGATGGTGAGCGCAGCGGGCGGAGGCTACGCCGCGCCGAGCCGCCCGGCGAGGTCCTGGATGAACTGCCAGGCGACGCGCCCGGACCGCCCGCCGCGCGTGACCGACCATTCGACCGCCTGGCGGTGCAGCTCGTCGGCCGCGACCGGCAGGCCCATGGCGCCGGCATAGCCCTCGATCATGGCGAAGAACATGTCCTGGTCGCAGTTGTGAAACCCGATCCACAGGCCGAACCGGTCCGACAGCGAGACTTTCTCCTCCGTCGCCTCGGACGGGTTGATCGCCGTGCTGCGCTCGTTCTCGATCATGTCGCGCGGCATCAGGTGGCGGCGATTGGAGGTGGCGTAGAACAGCACGTTCTCGGGCCTCCCCTCGATGCCGCCATCGAGCACCGACTTCAACGCCTTGTAGTCGGCGTCCTCGCGCTCGAACGAGAGGTCGTCGCAGAAGATCAGGCAGCGTTGCGCGGCACCCTCCGCCCCCGCGCCGCGCAGCAGCGCGAGCAGCTCGGGCAGGCTCGCGATATCCTCGCGATGGATCTCGATCAGCTTCAGGCTGCCGGGCCGTGCCGCGTTGGTCTCGGCGTGCACCGCCTTGACCAGCGAGGATTTGCCCATGCCGCGCGCGCCCCACAGCATGGCATTGTTGGCCGGGTGGCCGGCGGCGAACTGGCGCGTGTTCTCCAGCAGAATGTGCTTCTGCCGCTCGATGCCCTTGAGCAGGGCGATCTCGACGCGCGCGACGCGCCGGACCGGGGCGAGATGTGCGCCGCCGACATCGGCCCCCTTGGCGCGGGATTGCGCCGGATGCCAGACGAAGGCGTCGGCGGCGGTGAGATCGACCGGCGCCGGCGGCGGCGGGGCCAGGCGTTCGAGGGCGGCGGCGATGCGGGTCACGGCCGCGCGGAGATCGGGGTCCATGGCAGGGTTCTTTCGGGGCGCTTGACGTGCGAGGGGCGGAAACTATGGTCCCGCCCGATCCACCGCAACCCGGAACCCATTCATGCTCATCTCCCCCGCCTATGCGCAGACGGCCGGCGGCTTCCTCGAACAATTCGGCCAGTTCGGCCAGTTCCTGCCGCTGGTGCTGATTTTCGGCGTCTTCTACTTCCTGCTCATCCGCCCGCAGCAGCAGCGCCAGAAGGAGATGAGGGCGATGCTCGCGGCGCTGAAGCGCGGCGACCGCGTGGTCACCGGCGGCGGCATCCTCGGCACCGTGCAGAAAGTGCCGCCGGCCGACTCCAAGAGCCAGGAGATCGAGGTCGAGATCGCCTCCAACCTGCGCGTCAGCGTGCTGCGCGACACCATCACCAGCGTCATCCGTCCGGGGGCGGCGAACGACGCCAAGGGCTGATCCTCTCTGCGGGGCGATCCGCGCCGCGCCGTCACGACCAGAACGGCTCGGCGCGGCGCACCCGGCGCCACGCATGGGCCAGATCCTCCTCCTCGGCATCGCTGCGCGCAGCGAGATGGCCGCGCACCAGCCCGGCGGCGTGGCCGCGGCCGATCGGACCCAGCCCGGCGAGCAGCTCGGCGGCCACCACCGTGTCGTTGTCGCGCCCCAGCACGTCCTGCAATGCCGCCAGCCGGCGGATCATCCGGGCGGAATCGCGCCGGTCGAATAGCGGGGCGAAGAGCTCGCAGGCATAGCGCAGGCGCTTGGCGTTGAGCCGGGCGGCGTGGCGGGCGGCGGCGGGCAGGGCGCCGAGGTCGGGGCGGGCGGAGAGCAGCCGGGCGCGCCGGCGCGCCAGGGCATGGGCGGCGAATTCGGCGAGCGGGCTGTCCAAGGCCGCCTGCTGGCCCGGCGGGCGGGCGGCATCGGGCGCCAGCCAGGCAGGCGCGGCGGCGAGGCAGGCCAGCACGAC
>JAGXAV010000543.1 GCA_018971455.1 Rhodospirillales bacterium | reverse complement strand
GCGGGCCTGGCCTGCCCCTTCTACGAGCGCTGTGCGGTTCGCCTCGACACCGTATGCGACCGAGTGGCGCCGCCGCTTCGCCACCTGTCAAAGGGCGCTGCCATCTTGTGCCATCGCAGCGAAGCCGAATTGCTGCACGCCCAGTCCAGTGGAGGGGCTGCGTCCGGCCACTCCGTGCCGCTTCACGCCTCAGCCGAGTGAGAGTGCCGAGCCATGTCCGAAAATTCAGCCCCTCGCAAGAGCGATCCCCTGTTGCAGCCCCTGCGCATCAAGGGGCTGATGCTGCGCAACCGCATCATGAGCACCAGCCATGCCGCCACGCTCGACGAAGGCGGTATGCCGAAGGAGCGCTATCAGCGCTACCATGAGGAGAAGGCCAAGGGCGGGCTGGCTTTGACGATGTTTGGCGGCTCGTCGATGGTGTCGAAGGATTCGAGTTGGGGCGGCGGGCAGATCGACGTCTCGACCGACGCGATCATTCCCGATCTTCAGCAATTCTCCGGACGCATCCACGCGCAGGGTGCGGCCATCATGTGCCAGATATCCCATCTCGGCCGGCGGGCTGATGCGACGGTGATGAACTGGCTGCCCACCCTGGCGCCGTCGCGGGTGCGCGAGACGCGCCATCGCAATATTCCGCGGGAGATGGACGAGGACGATATCGCCCGCATCATCAGGGACTATGCGGCCGCGGCGCTGCGCTGCAAGGAGGGCGGGCTGGACGGGGTGGAGACGGTGACCGGCGGCCACCTGATCGGCCAGTTCCTCTCGCCGCGCACCAACCTGCGCACGGACCGCTTCGGTGGCTCAACCGAGGACCGCGCCCGCTTCGGCCTGATGGTGCATGAAGCGATCCGCCGCGCCGTCGGTGACGCCTGGCTGGTCGGGATCCGCTTTGTCGTCGATGAAGACATCGAGGATGGCATCGATTTTGCCGAGTGCCTGAAGATCGCGCGGCTTTTCGAACGCGCCGGACATATCGATTTCTTCAACGCCATCTTTGGCCGGATGGACACGGACCTCGCCCTGGCCGAGCACAATATGCCGGGTATGTCCCAGCCGATGGCGCCCTTCCTCAAGCCGGTTGGCGCGTTCAAGCAGGAAACCCGGCTGCCCGTCTTTCACGCAGCCCGCATCACCGACATAGCCACCGCCAGGCACGCCATTGCGGAGGGCGTGCTCGACATGGTGGCGATGACGCGCGCCCACATGGCGGACCCGCAAATTGTCAACAAGCTGATGCGCGGTGAGGAGGATCGCATTCGTCCCTGCGTCGGCGCGTCCTATTGCATGTACAAGAAAGTCGCCTGCATCCATAACCCGGCAACCGGACGCGAGCAGATCCTGCCGCAGGTGATCGAGCGCTCGGCGGCACCGGGGCGGCGGGTCGTTGTGGTGGGTGGCGGTCCGGCCGGACTTGAAGCCGCGCGGGTCGCCGCCGAACGCGGCCATGATGTCGTGCTGTTCGAGGCCGGCAGCAAGCTCGGCGGGCAATTGCTCACCGCGGTGCGCGCGACCTGGCGGCGCGATCTGGTTGCCATCGTCGATTGGCGGGCGGCCGAGCTGGCGCGCCTCGGCGTGGATATCCGCCTCAACACCTATGCCGAGGCGAGCGATATCCTCGCAGAGCAGCCGAGTGCCGTCATCATTGCCACCGGCGGCCTTCCCGATGTCGATTGGCTGGAGGGGGGAGAGCATTGCGTCAGTGTCTGGGACGTGCTCGCCGACGCCACGAAGGCCAAAGAGGATGTCATCGTCTATGACGGTACGGGCCGGCACCAGGCGGTATCCTGCGCGCTGCATCTGGCCGAGCACGGGCGGCACGTGCAATTCGTGACGCTCGACGACAATATCGGGCTGGAGATGGAGTATTCGGCGCGCGTCGTCTATCGCAAGCGCTTCGCCCAAAACAAGGTGCGCAGCACCATCGACCATCAGCTGGTCCGCGTGCGGCCGGCGGGAAACCGCCTGGTCGCCACGTTCCGCCATGAGCTGACCGGCAGCGAGATGGAGCTCGAAGCCTCGCAGGTGGTGATCGAGCACGGCACGGTGCCGGTGGACGAGCTCTTCCATGCCTTGCGCGGGAGTGCCAACAATGCCGGCATCACCGACATCGATGCGCTGCTGGAGCGTCGGCCGCAGGTGCCGACGGGGAAGGGGTTCGAACTCCATCGCATCG
>JAGXAV010000030.1 GCA_018971455.1 Rhodospirillales bacterium | reverse complement strand
GGGCAGAGCCTGGCCGAGGCGGCGGCGGCGGTGGTGGCCGAACTCGGCGCGATCGGCGGGTCGGGCGGGCTGATCGCGATCGACGCGGCCGGCGATGTGGCGCTGCCGTTCAATTCGGCCGGCATGTATCGCGGGCGCATCGGTCCCGATGGCGTGCCGATGACCGGAATCTGGCGCGAATCGCTCACCGCACAGGCCTGATCGGCGCAGACTCCGCTTGCCGGGGACGGAACGGGCGGCTAACCGTGCGGACCGGCCAGTGGGGCCGCTCAGGCATGGAGGATGGGTTATGGGCTACAGAGTCGCGGTCGTCGGCGCCACCGGGGCGGTCGGGCGCGAGATTCTGAAAACCCTGGCCGAGCGGAAATTCCCCGCCTCCGAGGTGGCCGCGGTGGCCTCGCCGCGCTCCGCCGGCCAGCAGGTCAGCTTCGGCGACGAGACCGTGCTGACCGTGCAGAACCTGGAGAAGTTCGACTTCGCGGGCTGGGATATCGGCCTGTTCAGCCCGGGGGCTGCGGTGTCGTCGGTGCATGCGCCGCGCGCGGCGGCGGCGGGCTGCGTCGTCATCGACAACACCAGCCATTTCCGCATGGAGCCGGATGTGCCGCTGGTGGTGCCGGAGGTCAATCCGCAGGCGCTGAGCCGCATCCGGCGCGGCATCATCGCCAACCCGAACTGCTCGACCATCCAGATGGTGGTCGCGCTGAAGCCGCTGCACGAGCATTTCGGCGTGCGCCGGGTGGTGGTGGCGACCTACCAATCCGTCTCCGGCGCCGGCAAGGACGGCATGGACGAGCTGATGCTGCAATCGCGCCGCAGCCTGGTGCACGACCCCATCGTGCCGCAGGAATTCACCAAGCAGATCGCCTTCAACTGCATCCCCCACATCGACAAATTCATGGAGGACGGCTCCACGAAGGAGGAGTGGAAGATGGCGGTGGAGACCCGCAAGATCCTCGACCCCGACATCAAGGTGATGGCGACCTGCGTCCGCGTGCCGGTGTTCATCGGCCATGCCGAGGCGGTGCATGTGGAGTTCGAGCGGCCGGTCTCGGTGGCCGATGCGCGCCGCGTGCTGCGCGCCGCCCCGGGCGTGGTGGTGATGGATACGCGCGAGGATGGCGGCTACATCACGCCGCTGGAAAGCCAGGGCGAGGACGCGACCTTCGTCAGCCGCATCCGCACCGACCCGACGGTGGAGAACGGGCTGGCCTTCTGGTGCGTGTCGGACAATCTGCGCAAGGGCGCGGCGCTGAACGCGGTGCAGATCGCCGAGACGCTGATCGCCCAGGGGCTGCTGAAGAAGGCCGCCTGATGGCGGCGGCCGGAGCCTAGGTTTGGCCTGGCTTTGGCTGGCCGCCGCCGGGCTGTCGGAGGTGGCCTGGGTGGTCCTGCTCAAGCAGTCGGACGGGTTCAGCCGGCCATGGCCGAGTGCCGCCGTGGTGGCGGTGCTCGGCGTCAGTTTCTTCTGCATGTCGCAGGCGCTGCGCAGCCTGCCGATGGGCACGGTCTATGCCGTATGGACTGGCATCGGGGCGGCCGGCGGGCTGGTCTGGGGCATCCTGCTGGAGGGCGAGCCGGCGGGCCTGCTGCGGATCGGCTGCGTCGGGCTCATTCTCGCCGGGGTGGCCGGGCTGCGGCTGGGGTCCTGAGCCGGCCGCCGGCGCGTTGACCGGACCTATCGGCGGGCGTAAGGGTTTTGCAGTGCGGCAGGCGGCGTGAGGAGTTGGCGCAGCGATGAAGGATGTACGTGAGGCCCTGATGCTGGGCCGTGCGTCGGATGGCAAGCCGGTCCGCCGCCCGCTCTCGCCGCATCTGCAGATATACCGCCCGCAGATCACCTCGGCCCTGTCGATCTTCCACCGCATCACCGGGGTGGCCCTGGCCGCCGGCACGCTGCTGCTGGTGTGGTGGCTGGCCGCCGCCGCCGGCTCGGACGCCGCCTATGCGACCGTCTCGGGCTTCCTGCGCTCGCCGATCGGCTACCTGCTGCTCTTCGGCTGGACGGTGGCGCTGTGGTACCATTTCTGCTCCGGGCTGCGCCATCTGGCATGGGATGCCGGGCGCGGGTTCGAACTCGCGCAGGTGCACGCTTCGGGCAAGCTGGTGCTGGTGGCGACCGCGGTGCTGACCGTCGCCACCTGGGTCATCGGCCTGGCCGCGCTGTAGGGGATCGCCGTCATGTCCGACAAGACCTTCGCGCCCACCGTCATGCGCTCCATGCTGGGGCGCGCCCGCGGCCTCGGCTCGGCGAAATCCGGCACCGCGCATTGGTGGGCCGAGCGGGTGACCGCCGCCGCCCTGGTGCCGCTTTCGCTGTGGTTCGTCTTCTCCATCTTCCGCCTGGAGGGCGCGCCGCGCGCCGCCGTCGCCCATTGGGCGGCGTGGCCGGTCAACGCCACGCTGCTGGCCGCACTGGTGCTGACCACCTTCCACCACGTGCAGCTGGGCTTGCAGGCGGTGATCGACGACTACATCCATGGCGAGGCGGCGCGGCTGGTGGTGCTGCTGGCGATGCGGGCGGGCTGCGTGCTGCTCGCGCTGGCGGCGTTGATCGCGGTGCTGAAACTGGCCTTCACCGGCTGATCCACGGAACGGACGAACCTGCATATGAACGCCATCAGCAAGCCTTCGGCGGGCGCCTACACCATCATCGACCATACCTACGACGTGGTGGTGGTCGGCGCCGGCGGGGCCGGGCTGCGCGCCACCCTCGGCATGGGGGCGGCCGGACTCAAGACCGCCTGCATCACCAAGGTGTTCCCGACGCGCAGCCACACCGTGGCCGCCCAGGGCGGCATCGGGGCGGCGCTCGGCAATATCGGCGAGGATGACTGGCGCTGGCACATGTACGACACCGTCAAGGGGTCGGACTGGCTGGGCGACCAGGACGCCATCGAATACATGTGCCGCGAGGCGATCCCGGCGGTCTACGAGCTGGAGCATTTCGGCGTGCCGTTCAGCCGCACCGAAGAGGGCAAGATCTACCAGCGCCCGTTCGGCGGCCACATGACGGAGTACGGCAAGGCGCCGGCGATGCGCGCCTGCGCGGCGGCCGACCGCACCGGGCATGCCATCCTGCACACGCTGTATCAGCAGAGCCTCAAGCACGAGGTGGAGTTCTTCGTCGAATATTTCGCGCTCGACCTGATCATGGACGAGGAGGGCGTCTGCCGCGGCGTGATGGCATGGTGCCTGGAGGACGGCACCATGCACCGCTTCCGTGCGCAGAGCGTGGTGCTGGCGACCGGCGGCTATGGCCGCGCCTTCCTGTCCTGCACCTCGGCGCATACCTGCACCGGCGACGGCAACGGCATGGTGCTGCGCGCCGGGCTGCCGTGCCAGGACATGGAGTTCGTGCAGTTCCACCCGACCGGCATCTTCCCCGCCGGCTGCCTGATCACCGAGGGCGCGCGCGGCGAGGGCGGCTACCTCACCAACTCCGAGGGCGAGCGCTTCATGGAGCGCTACGCGCCGACCGCCAAGGACCTCGCCTCGCGCGACGTGGTCTCGCGTTCGATGACGCTGGAGATCAATGCCGGGCGCGGCTGCGGGCCGAATAAGGACTACATCATGCTCCATCTGGAGCATCTCGGCGCCGACATCCTGCATGAGCGCCTGCCCGGCATTTCGGAGACGGCGAAGGTGTTCGCCGGCGTCGATGTGACCAAGGCGCCGATCCCGGTGCTGCCGACGGTGCACTACAACATGGGCGGCATTCCCACGAATTATCACGGCGAGGTGCTGCGCCCGACCCGCGAGAACCCGGACGCCACGGTGCCCGGGCTGATGGCGATCGGCGAGGCGGCGTGCGTGTCCGTGCACGGCGCCAACCGGCTCGGCACCAACTCGCTGCTCGACATCGTGGTGTTCGGCCGGGCGGCGGCCAACCGCGCCGCCGAGCTGCTCAAGCCGGGCGCCTCGCAGCCCGCGCTGCCGGCCGGCGCCGGCGCCGCCTCGCTCGACCGGCTGGACCATGCGCGCCATGCCAAGGGTGGCACCAAGGTGGCCGAAATCCGGCTCAACATGCAGCGCACTATGCAGGCCCATGCCGCGGTGTTCCGCAACAGCGAGAGCCTGACGCAGGGCGTCGCCAAGATGCAGACCGTCTGGCAGAGCCTGGGCGACATGTCGGTGACCGATCGCGGTCTGATCTGGAACAGCGACCTGATGGAGGCGATGGAGCTGCAGAACCTGATGGGCAACGCGATGACCACCATGGTCGGCGCCGAGGCCCGCACGGAGAGCCGCGGCGCGCAGGCGCACGACGATTTCCCCGAGCGCGACGACGCCAACTGGATGAAGCACACGCTGGCCTGGTGCGCGCCGGACGGCGCCGTGCGGCTCGATTACCGCCCGGTGAAGATGCAGACGCTGACCAATGACGTGTCGGTGTTCCCGCCCAAGAAGCGCGTTTACTGAGGACAGCCAACCACCAAGGACGGGCAAGCCGATGGTCGAATTCTCGCTTCCGGCGAACAGCAAGGTGCAGCCGGGCCACACGCACAAGGCGCCCGCCGGGGCCAGCCGCGTGAAAACCTTCAGCATCTATCGCTGGAATCCCGATGACGGGAAGAACCCGCAGACCGATCGCTACGAGATCGACCTCGATGCCTGCGGGCCGATGGTTCTCGACGCGCTCATCAAGATCAAGAACGAGGTCGATCCCGGCCTGACCTTCCGCCGCTCCTGCCGCGAGGGCATCTGCGGCTCCTGCGCGATGAACATCGACGGCACCAACACGCTGGCCTGCCTCAAGCCGATCGACGAGTGCAAGGGCGACGTGCGCATCAATCCGCTGCCGCACATGCCGGTGGTCAAGGACCTCGTGCCCGATCTCAGCCAGGCCTACGCGCAGCTGCGCGCCATCGAGCCGTGGCTGAAATCCGATACGCCGCCGCCGCCCGATGGCGAGCGGCTGCAGAGCAAGGAGGAGCGCGCCCAGCTCGACGGCATGTGGGAGTGCATCCTGTGCTTCTGCTGCACCACCTCCTGCCCGAGCTACTGGTGGAACGGCGACCGCTATCTCGGCCCGGCCGTGCTGCTGGCCGCCTATCGCTGGATCGCCGACAGCCGCGACGAGCAGACCGGCGAGCGGCTCGACGCGCTGCAGGACCCGTTCAAGCTCTATCGCTGCCACACCATCATGAACTGCACGCAGACCTGCCCGAAAGGGCTCAATCCGGCCAAGGCGATCGGGGAGATCAAGACCCTGATGCTCGAACGGCAGGGGTGAGCCGGTGAGGAGGGCCCGGGCGATGCTCCGGCCTTCCCCCACCCCCCGGCCGTCTCCCGCCGCCAGGCCCGGCGGCGCAGCACCCGCGCTCACACTGGCCAGCCTGCTCGCCGACCACGCCTTCCTGCGGCTGGCGTGGAGCAATTTCGGCGCGGTGATCCCGGGCCGGCTCTACCGCGCCAACCACCCGACGCCGCGCCGGCTGGCGCGGCTGGTGCGCCGCTACGGCATCCGCACGGTGATCAACCTGCGCGGCGAGGCGGCGAACGCATCGAACCCGCTGAGCGTGGCGACGGCGACGGCGCTCGGAGTGGACCATGTCTTTCTCGCCTTCGAGAGCCGCGGCGCGCCGGAGGCGTCGCGCATCCTGCGCTTCCACGAGGTCTACCGGACGATGCGCCTGCCGGCGCTGGTGCACTGCAAGGCCGGCGCCGACCGGGCCGGCTTCGCCGCCGGGCTCGCCGTGCTGTTCGAGGGCGGCACGGCGGCCGAGGCGCTGGCCCAGCTCTCGCTGCGGTTTCTGCATTTCCGCGATTCGCGCAGCGGGATCCTCGACGCTTTCTTCCGCCGCTACGCCGCCGAGGCGGAGGGGCGGATATCCTTCTTGGAGTGGGTGGCGCGGGAGTACGACGCCGAGGCGCTGCGGCGCGATTTCGTGCCCGGCGGGCTCGCGAGCTTCGTTAACGACCGGCTGCTGCGCCGGGAATAGCGCAGGCGGCGGCCAGCGCCGCGTCGATGCGCGGGGCGGCGAAATGGGCGCGCATCCAGTCGAGCCCGGCCTCGCTGGCGCCGGCATTGACGGCGCGGTCCTCGTGCAGGCGCAGGATGAGGGCCGCCATGTCGGCCGGCTGTTCCGCGACCAGGCCGGAGAGGGAGAGCGGCAGGTCCATGCCCTCGGCGGCGATCGGCGAGCAGACGCAGGGAATGCCGCCGGCCAGGCTGTCCACCACCTTGCCCTTGAGCCCGGCGCCGAAGCGCAACGGGGCGACGCTGACGCGCACCCGGTCCCACAGGGCGCGCAGGCTGGGCACCTGGCCGAGCACCTCCACCGGCCCGTCCGCCGCGGCGGCGAGGCGGGCGAGGCTGGCGGGCAGGTCGCTGCCGGCGAGGCGGCAGGGCAGCGCCGGCGCCTCGGCCCAGACCAGCGGCATGACGTCGCGGATCAGATGCTCGGCGGCCTCGCGATTGGGGGGGTGGGCATAGCTGCCGATGAAGCCGACGCCGCTGCGCGCGGCGAAGGCCACCGGCGTCGGGTCCGCGGCGACGGTCCAGGGCACCAGATGCACCGCCGCCTCCGGGATGACCGCGCGCAGCAGGGCCGCTTCGTGGCTCGAATGGGTGAGCAGCGCGTCGGCACCGAGGCCGGCGAGCAGCTCGGCGGTGCGCAGCGCCTCGACCTGGGCGGGATCGGCGCTGCCGGGCAGCAGGGCCACCTGGCGGGCGAGGCGCAGATGGTGCAGGTCGGCGACGCAATAGAGCAGGCGCGCCCGCGGGCAGCAGCTGCGCACGAGGGCTGCGTAACGCTGCATGATCGACAGGCGATGGAGGTAGGCGAGGCTGAGCCCCTCGCCGAGCTGGCGCAGCACCTCCTCGACGCCGCCGATCCACGGGGCGTGCCAGCAGGTGATGCCCTGCGCGGCCAGGGCGGCAGCCTGGGCGGGCGTGGCGGTGAGGTCGTGCGCCGGCACGAAATCGACGCGGTAGCCGAGGCGCACCAGCGCCTGCATGTGGGCGAGGGCGGCGTTGGCGCCGGCGTCGCGCGTCGGGTCCGGCACGGCCTCGTCGATGAACAGGGCACGCGGGCGCGGGTCGGGCGGCGGCGCCAGGGCGTGGCCGGACCAGCGGGCGAGCAGCGCCTGCTCGGGGGCGGGAATGGCGGTGCCGCGCGCCACCAGCAGCTCGCTGGTGCGCCGCGCCAGCAGGGCGATCAGCGCGTCCAGCCCGGCCGCGTCAGCCTGGGCAGCGGCGACATCGAGGGCGGCGGCGAGGCGCTGCTCGAGCGAGCTGGCCAGCGGCGCCTCGGCCGGCGGGATGGTGCGCGGCGAGCCCGGCAGCTCGGCGCCGTCCGCGACGCGGCGCAGGCGGATTTCATGCGGGCCCTCGCCGGCGAGGCCTCCCGGCAGGATGATCTGGAAGCCGTGATGGCCGCGGCCGAGGCCGGCCTGCTCCAGGTCCGCGCGATGGCGCGCGGCGGCAAGCTGGCCGCAGGGCATGCCATCCACCAGCAACTCGATGGTGACGACGGCGTCCAGGTGCAGCGAGTCGGCGGCCCACCCGGCGATCGCCTCACGGTCAGCGCGCTCCAGCATGCCGACGAAAGGCCCGACTGGGGCGGGGAGGGATTCAGCCACGAGCGCGCTTCAACGACATTGCCGCCGAGTCTCGGGCAAAGCGGAGGCGACCGCAAGGTTGCGGCGCCGCGCGGCCGCGGCGCGGTCTATTCGATACGAAGCCGGGACGGTCCGGCCGCCGCGATCTCGCTGATCAGCTTGCGCTTCATGGCGGCGGCGAAGCTGGCGAAATCATGCACCTCGAGCACGAAGCTGCCGACGCCGCCGGTGACGTTCTCGCGGTAGTACTTGGCCAGCCCGCCGGGCGGCTGGACATGGGCGAAGATCCAGGAGACGGGATGGTCGTTGATGATGGCCAGCCCGTTCACCACCATGCCGCCCTCGACGGCGGCATCGCGGATCGGCGCCACCGGGTCGCCGTTGTTGTTGGTGCCGTCGCCGCAGACGTCGATCACCCGGCGCGCGGCATCGAAGCCGGAGGAATCCTGCAGCTTGATGGCGGCGGACAGGCCGGCGCTGATCGAGGTGCGGCCCCAGGCGGTGCGCCCGGCGTCGAGCAGGCGGTGGGCGAAGGCGCGCGCGCTGGCGGCGTCGCGGATCACCGTCCAGCCGACCAGGGTGGTGACCTGGTTGCGGGCGGCGAACTCGACATAGCTCACCGCGACCGCCCCCACGGCGCCGCCGGTGATGGCGGCGAGCACGTCGGGGTCGGTGAAGGCGGTGGCGTAGCCCTGTTTCTCCAACGCGTATTCGGAATCGTCGATGCTGCGCGAGACGTCGCTGACCAGCACGAGCGTGAGATCGACCGGCTCGCCGGCGCGCCCATGCGGCGCCGTCGCGATCAGGACGGCCAGGACGGCGAGCGCCCATCGCATGGCCGGATGCTGCGCCCGGAGCGGGGCGCCACGCCAGATGAATCTTCGGCCGGTCAGCCGCGGAAGCGCACCAGCCGGCCGGACGGCGTGCCGAGCGCCTCGCCGTCGCGCATCACCGGCCGGCCGCGGATGATGGTGGCCATCGGCCAGCCGGTGATCGGCATGCCGTCGAAGGGCGTCCAGCCGCAGGGCGAGACGATCCAGTTATTCTCGATGCGGCGGCGGGCGCGCATGTCCACCAGGGTGAAATCGGCGTCGTAGCCGGCGGCCAGCCGGCCCTTGCCGAGCGCCCCATAGACGCGGGCGGGGCCGGCGCACATCAGATCGGCGAGGCGCATGAGGCTGAGGCGGCCGGCATTCACATGGTCGAGCATCACCGGCACCAGGGTCTGCACGCCGGTCAGGCCGGCCGGCACCTCGGGCCAGGGTTTGAGCTTGGCGGCGTGCGGGTGGGGGGCGTGGTCGCTGCCGATGCAATCCACCGTGCCGTCGCGCAGCGCCGCCCAGGCGGCGTCGTAGTGACGGCGGTCGCGGATCGGCGGGTTCATCACGCCGAAGCCGCGCAGCCGCTCATAGACGTCCGGAGCGAACTGGGTGAGGTGGTTGACGAGCAGCTCGGTGGTGGCGATGTCGCGGAAATCCTTGAGGTAGTCGAGCTCCTCGGCGGTCGAGACATGCAGGATATGGGCCGGCCGGCCGGTCGCCCGGGCCAGCGCCATCAGCCGCCTCGTGCCGAGGAAGGCGCATTCGACGTCGCGCCACTCGGCGTGGCAGGCATAGGGGTCACCGGATTTGAACATCGGCTTGCGGGCCTGCAGGCGGTATTCGTCCTCGCTGTGGAAGGCGATGCGGCGGCGGCCGCCGCGCATCACCCGCTCCAGATGCTCGTCATCCTCCACCATCAGGTCGCCGGTCGAGCTGCCGGCGAAGATCTTGATGGCGCAGACGCCCTCCTGCTGCTCGAGCGCCGCGAGTTCGGGGATGTTGGTCTTGGTGCCGCCGACATAAAGGCCCATGTCGCACCAGGCCGCGCGCGACACGTACTCCTGCTTCCAGGCGAGCTGGGTGGCGTCGGTGATGGCGGGCCGGGTGTTCGGCATGTCGAACACCGCGGTGAGGCCGCCGATGATCGCCGCCTTGGTGCCGGTGGGGATGCTCTCGACGCTGGCATCGCCCGGGTCGCGCAGATGGACATGCGGGTCGATCAGGCCGGGCAGGACGTGCAGGCCGGTGGCATCGATGGTCTCGGCGGCCTCGGCCCCCTCGCCGATGCCGAGGGCCGCGATGCGGCCGTGGCGCACGCCGATGCTGGTCTGCTCCATGCCCCAGGGCAGCACGCAGACGCCGCCGCGGATGATCAGGTCGTACTGGCTCGCCATCTTTTCGTCCTTTCAGCGCGCCGACAGCGTCTCGAACACATCGCCGGCCGGCGCAAGGCCGAGGATATGAGTGCGGTGCCAGAGCGCGTAGAAGAGCAGGATCCAGGCGGCGAAGCCGTGCCGGCGGCCATTGGCGGCGCGGAACAGCGCGGCGACGCGCGCCGGCTCGGCGATTTCGGCGATGCCCGGCTGGGCGGCGACCAGCGGGCCGAGACGCGCGCCCTGGCGGCCGATCCACTGGCCGATCGGCACGGTGAAGCCTTGCTTGGGCGCGAAGGGCTGGGCGGCCGGGCAATTCTTTTCCAGCCAGCGGCGCAGCAGCCATTTGCCCAAGCCGCGCTGCAGCTTCAGCCCGTCCGGCAGGCGGAAGGCGGCGTTCGCCACGCCGCTGTCGAGGAACGGCGTGCGGCCCTCCACGGCGTGGGCCATCAGGCAGCGATCGATCTTGAGCAGCAGATCGTGCGGCAGCCAGTCCGCCATGTCGATGCGCTGGGCGGCCATCAGCCGGGTGCCGGGATGGGCATAGGCCTGCGCCTCGGCGGCGGCCATGCCGTCACGCCAGGCCGCGGGGCGATGGCGCAGCACGTTCACGCGGTCGAAATTGCCGCGCCCACGCATGACGTGCCCGCCCAGCCACCAGGGCCGGCTGGCGGCGCGGTAGCGGCTGTAGCCGGCGAAGATCTCGTCGCCGCCCTCGCCGGAGAGCACCACCTTGACGTCCTGGCGGGCGCGCCGGGCGAGGAACCAGGTGGGAATGGCGGCGTAGTCGGCCGCCGGGTCGTCCAGGCAGGCGACGATCTCGGGCAGATGGCGCCAGACCATCTCCTCGGTGACTTCCAGGGTTTCGTGGTGGGCGCCGAGGGATTTGGCGACGCGGGCGGCCTGCGCGCGCTCGTCGGCGGCGCCGGGATGGGCGAAGCCGGCGGTGAAGGCGAGCACCGGCTGGCTGTTCAGCCGGGCCATCAGGGTCAGGATGGTCGCGCTGTCGATGCCGCCGGAGAGGAACATGCCGTAGGGCACGTCGCTGCGCTGGTGCAGGTCGACGCTCTCCTCCAGCGCGCGGTCGAGCCGGGCGAGGGCGGCATCCTCGGTGATGGTTTCCGGCCCGCCCTCGGGCAGGGCGGCGCGGTGGCGCCGCTCCAGCACCCGCCCGTCGCCGACCAGCAGGGTCTCGCCGGGGAGCACGCGGCTGATGCCGGGGAAGATGGTCTCGGCGCCGGTGGTGAACTGCATCTGCAACAGCTCGTCCCGCGCCGCCGGGCGGACGGCGCGGGGCACGATGCCGGCGGCGAGCAGGGCCTGCGCCTCGGAGGCGAAGGCGAGACCCTTGTCGGTCTGCGCGATGTAGAGCGGCTTGATGCCGAACGGGTCGCGCGTCAGCGTCACGGTGCGGGCCGCGCGCTCGTGAATGGCGATGGCGTACATGCCGCGCAGCTGGGC
>JAGXAV010000542.1 GCA_018971455.1 Rhodospirillales bacterium | reverse complement strand
CGGCCAAATAGCGGGGGATCTTTCAAGCGCGGGCCCCCGGGCCTGGCGGAGAGTGTTCCCGGGCGGCGGTCCGGCCCGGCTCATACCGCGATCGCCCGCGCGCCGACGCGGCGCAGCTCGGTCACCAGCAGCTGCACCGGCGGCGAATAGCTGGTGTGGCGGCGGCTGATCAGGCCGGCCTCGCGGTGGAACAGCAGCTCCGCATGCTCCACCGAAACGATGCCGTGCGCCTCATCCTGGCTCAGGGTCTGCGTGGTGGCGAGGCCGAGGCAATCGGTCAGCCGCAGCGTCGCCAGCATGAGCGACAGGGAATCGGACTCGACCGCCACTTTCGCCTCGCCGAGCCCGGCCTTGCGGAAGGCGCCGTCGAGGCGCTGGCGCAGAAGTTCGGCACGGTTCGGCAGGGCCCAGGAGCAGTGCACGTAGTCGGCGAGCGACCGGTTGGCGACGCGAAGCAGCGGATGGTCCGTGCGGCCGATGACGCCGATCGTGTCGGTGCTCAGCCGCTGGAAGCGCAGATCCGGATCGGTCCGGTTCTGCGGCAAGGCGCCGATGACGACGTCGAGCTCGCCCTGGCGGAGGCGGCCGATCAGGCGCTCCGCATACCCCGTCTCGACCGTGAAGCGCAGCTTGGGGTGATGGCGCAGGATGACGGCGATGGCGCCGGGAAGGTGGCGGCTGATCCAGGCCGGTCCGGCGCCGATCCTGGCGTGACCGAGCACGCCGGAGGCGATGCCCGCCAATTCGGCCCGGGCCTCGGTGAACTGCGCCTCGACCAGCTTGGCATGCGCGAGCAGGGCGCGGCCGGCCTCGGTGAGTTCGATGCCGCGGCCGCGCGTGCTGTAGAGGCGCACGCCGAGTTCCTGTTGCAGACCGCGCAGGCTCTTCGACAGGCCGGGTTGCGTGATGCCGACGGCCTCGGCGGCCTGGCTGAGGTTCTGCCGCTCGGCGACCGCGCGGAACAGCTGGAGCTGCCGGTAATCCACGACCAAACCTTTGGTTATGGTTTCCCTTACTCTGCGTCGATAGCCCGGCCACGGCAAGCCGCCCAATCTCGGCGCTGTCGACCGCGCCCCGGGGAGGCTCGTCCATGACCACACGACCGCCGCGCAACATGCTGTTCATCATGTCCGACGAGCACAACAAGCGCGTGCTCGGGGCTGCCGGCCATCCGATGATCCGCACGCCCAATCTCGACCGCCTCGCCGCCGACGGCGTGCGCTTCACCGACGCCTATTGCAACTCGCCGATCTGCGTGCCCTCGCGGGCCTCGTTCCAGACCGGCCGCTACGTGCACGACATCCGCTTCTGGGACAACGCCATCGCCTATGACGGCTCGGTGCCCTCCTGGGCGCACCGGCTGAAGGCCGCGGGGCACCGGGTGGATTCGATCGGCAAGCTGCATTTCCGCTCGGCCGAGGACGATAACGGCTTCACCCGGGAGCACATACCGCTCCACGTGGTGGAGGGCATCGGCGATCCGATCGGCATGCTGCGCGACCCGCCGCCGCGGCGGAAGGCCGCCCTGCGGCTCGCCGCGCAGGCCGGGCGGGGGGATTCCGACTATCAGCGCTACGACGACGCCATCACCGCCGGCGCCGAGGAGTGGCTGGCCGCCCGCGCCGCCCGGCCGGACGACAAGCCCTGGTGCCTGTTCGTCTCGCTGGTCTGCCCGCATTTCCCGCTGATCTCGCGGCCCGAATGGTTCGATCTCTATCCCGAGGACCAGGTGCCGTGGCCCGGCCTGTACGGCGCCAACGAGCGGCCGAGCCATCCCTATGTCGAGGCGATCCGGCGCTGCCAGATCTACGACGAGGGGTTCGACGAGCCGGCCAAGGTGCGCCGGGCGATCGCCGCCTATTTCGGCATGGTCAGCTTCGTCGATCACAATGTCGGCCGGCTGATGGCCGCACTGCGGGCGCACGGGCTCGATGCGACCACGCGGGTGGTCTACACCTCCGACCACGGCGACAATCTCGGCACCCGCGGCCTGTGGGGCAAGTCCAACATGTACGAGGAGTCGGCGGGAGTGCCGATGATCATGGCGGGGCCGGAGGTGCCGCGCGGCGTGGCCTGCGACGCGCCGGTCTCGCTGGTCGATGCCTTCCCCACCATCGTCGACTGCGTCGGCCTCGCCGCCGACCCCGCCGATGCCCACCTGCCCGGCGACAACCTGCTCGACGTG
>JAGXAV010000541.1 GCA_018971455.1 Rhodospirillales bacterium | reverse complement strand
TGCATCCCTCCGGGCCGAACGGTGTCGGCCGGATCGCGCCGCAGGTGGCAGCCGCCTTGCGGGCGCTGCTGGCGGGCGGCGGCGGGGCGGCACCGAAGGGGTTCCAGGGCGGCTTTGAGCGCGGATTGCTGGGTTGATGCGGGGGTGCCAATGAGCGACCTGTTCGAGCGGGCTTTTGCTCTGACGGTGGGTGAGGAGGGCGGGTTCGATAAGACGCGGTCCGATCCCGGAAATTGGAGTGGCGGCGCGGTTGGCATGGGCTTGCTGCGTGGCACCAAGTTCGGGGTTTCTGCCGCCAGCTACCCGACGCTGGATATCGAAGCGCTCACCCTGGCCCAGGCCCGCGCCATTTATCTCGCCGATTTCTGGCAGCGCGTGGCCGGCGACAGCCTGCCGGCGGGCGTGGCGATGCTGGTCTTCGATGCGGCCGTGAACCAGGGCGTCGGCGCCGCCGCGCGGCTGCTGCAATTGGCCGCGGGTGTTGCGGCGGATGGCGTGATCGGCCCTGCCACGAGGCGCGCCGTGGCTGCTGCCGACGCCACCGGCCTGGCTCTCGAGTTCGCTGCCCGGCGGGCGGTGTGCTACGCCGAAACCGCACGCTTCGCCCTGTTCGGGCTGGGCTGGATGCGCCGGCTGATGGCCGTCACGCGCGCGGCATTGGCCGCCTGAATGCTCCCTGCGGCGGGGCTCGCCGCACCCACAGGAGAATGCCATGATCATCGACCTCACCCAGGTGGTGCAGGTGCTGCTTGCCTTGTCGGCAAGCGCGCTCACCGCGTCCGTGCCGTACGTCGCGCCGGCGATTCGCCGCTACCTCCATGTGTCGCTCAGTGCTGACCAGGCGCGACTGATCACGCAGGCGGCCGGCCGCGGCGCCGGCATCGCCTATGCCTTCCTGGCATCCAACGATGCCGCGTTCTCACATGTCGAAATCCGCAACGTCGCCCTCGCCAAAGGGGTGAACCATGTGCTGGCCAGCTTCCCCGATGCGCTGGCGCAACTCGGCGTCACGCCCGCGCATGTGCAGTCCATGGTCGAGGCGGAGCTCGGGCGGCTGCTCGCGGCCGATCCGAGCGTGAAGCTTGCTGCCGGCGCAGCGGCTGTCGCCGCCGCCTGATCGCCTCGGCATCCGGGAGTTTGCCACATGCATCGTATGAATTTCGCCATGCTGCTCGCTCTGGGCGCATGCAGCACCCTTCCCGCGACGCCGGGGCAGAGCGTCTATGCAATGAGCGTCAGCTATCAGGGCGCGCTCACCACCGCACTCGCCTATGAGCGGCTTCCCGATTGTGCCGGCGCCACGGCACCGCCACTGTGCTCGCGGGCCGAGCTGCGCCAGCGGATTGCGAGCGCGGTCGATCACGCCGATCCGCTGGTGCGCGCGGCCGAGGCGGCGGCGCGCGCCACGAACCCGAGCGCCACGGCGCTGACCAATGCGCTGGCCGCGGCCACCGTCGCGGTCAGCCAGCTGGCGGCCCTCTCCACCACATTGACGGTGAAATGACATGACCGCGCTCGCATTTGCCATGGCCGTGATGCAGGAGCTTCCGGCATTGATCGGCGCCGGACAGAATGTGCTGGATCTGCTCAGCCAGACCAGCACCGCGCTCGCCGCCATGCAGGCGGCGCACCGCGATCCGACGCAGGCCGAGTGGGACACGCTCAACGGCGCCATCGCCGGTTTGAAGGCGGCCATCGATCAGGCCGCATCGGTCTGACGGCGGAACGAGGAACCCGGCGGGCGTGTTCGGCAGTGGAGAGACTGGCATGATGGAGCAGGGCCGCACGACGGCCGAGGGCGAGACCGCGCGGTCTCTTGGCCGGCTCGAAGCCAATGTGGCGGCCATCGAAAGTCGGCTCGAGCGGCTTGATGTGAGTGCGGCGGCACGCATGTCGGTCATCGAGCTGAAGCTGGATGGCGTCACCAACGCGCTCGCGGAGAGCATGGGGGCGATGAAGCTGCTTCATTGGGCCGGCGGCGCGCTGTTCGCCGCACTCGGCTATTTCGCCAACAGCATCGTGCGAGAGCTGCGCTGACAGCAGCCTGTGGCAGCAGGCTCATCTCCGGGACGGCGAGGCCAAGCGTGCGCCGGTCCGCGACGCCGTGGTTGATGAGCGCAACCGGCACGGCACAGGGCGGCGCGCCCGGCGCCGGCCGTCAATTCGTGAGGCAGTGATCCGGAGGGTTCG
>JAGXAV010000540.1 GCA_018971455.1 Rhodospirillales bacterium | reverse complement strand
CGGTGCCGGCGCCCCGGTCGATCCGGTGACCGGGTCGTTCACCGTCACCTACGACCCGACGCTGACCTACTCGAACGACACCGCGGACATCACGCTGTCGAGCCTTAACATCACGCTCGACCCGACCTTTGGGTTCAGTTACTCCAGCTCTCTGAACCAGATGTTCGTTGGCAGCACGCTCAATGATGTGGCCGGGGTGGTTGGCGGCACCAATGATTTTTCATTGACGATCAGCACGGCCTCGACGACGCCGACCTTCGGTTTTTTGCAGTACGCCCAGGGCACGGACAGCGTCTTTCAAACCACTACCGGCACGGTGACGCCGTCCGTCTCCGTTCCCGAGCCTGCCTCGATGGCCGTGCTCGGCGCCGGCCTCGTCGGGCTCGGCGTGGCGCGCCGCCGCCGGAGGGGCTGACCGCGCGAGGCCCGGCCACCATCGGGCCTGCCGGCCGGGCCATCCGCGCCGCGCGCCCGCTTTACGGTGTGGGGCGTTGGCGGCATGATCGTTTCCTCGCCAAGACAGAGGAAGCCAGGGAATGCAGGACGGCGCCGGCCCGCGCGGCACACCGGGGGCGCGCTTCGCCAGCCTGACGCCCCTGCTCAATCCGTGCGCCGTCGCCGTGCTCGGCGCCTCGGCGGATGCCACCCGCATCGGTGGCCGGCCGATCGCCTACATGCTGCGCCAGGGCTTCCAGGGGCGCATCCTGCCCGTCAACCCGCGCCGCGACGAGGTGCAAGGGCTGCGCGCCTATCCGACCGTGGCCGACCTGCCGGAGGTGCCGGATGTCGGTGTCGTCGCGGTCGCCGCCGAGTTCGCCGTGCAGGCGGTGGAGGATCTCGCCCGCGCCGGGGCAAGGGCGGCGGTGGTGCTGACGGCGGGGTTCGCCGAGGTCGATGAGGCCGGTGCCGCGGCGCAGGCGCGGATGGTGCATGCCGCGCGGGCCACCGGGATGCGGCTGCTGGGGCCGAACTGCCTCGGCCTGTTCAATGCGCATTGCGGGTTCTATCCGATCTTCTCCTCCTCTTTCGAGAATGGCTGGCCGCTGCCCGGGCGTATCGGCATTGCCAGCCAGTCCGGCGCCTACGGCACGCATCTGTTCGCCGCCGCGCGCGACCGCGGCATCGGCACGCCGGTTTGCGTGACCACCGGCAACGAGGCCGACGTGACCATCGGCGATGTGATCGGCTGGCTGGCGGAGGACCCGCAGACCGATGTGATCGCCGCCTATGCCGAGGGCATCCGCGAGGCCGACAGCCTGCTGGCCGCGCTGGCCGCGGCACGGGCGGCGCGCAAGCCGGTGGTGATGATGAAGGTGGGGCGCAGCACCCTCGGCTCGGCGGCCGCGCAATCGCACACCGCCTCGATCGCCGGCGACGACGCGGTGACCGAGGCGGTGATGGCCGAGTTCGGCGTGGTGCGGGCGCGCTCCACCGAGGAGATGCTCGACATCGCCCACACCGCGACGCGGCGCATCTACCCCGCGCGCAACACGCTGGGCGTGCTGACGGTGAGTGGCGGGGCTGGGGTGCTGATCAGCGACGCCGCCGAGGCACTTGGCCTGGCAATGCCGGAAATGCCGGCCGAAGCCCAGGCGCGGCTGAAGGGCCTCGTTTCATTCTGCGCGCCGCGCAACCCGGTGGACTGCACCGCCCAGGCGCTGAACGACATCACCCTGGTGGGGAAATTCGCCGACGCCGTGGTGGAGGATGGCGGCTACGGCTCGGTGCTCGCCTTCTTTTCGCAGGTCGGCGGTGCGCCGAGTGTCGCGCCACGGCTGCGCGCGCAGCTCAACGCCACCCGCTCGCGCCATCCTGACCGGCTCTACGTGCTCTCGGTGCTGGCGCCGCCGGCGATGATCCGCGAGTACGAGGCCGACGGCTTCGTGGTGTTCGAGGACCCGACGCGGGCCGTCGTCGCGATCGAGGCGATGGGTCGTTTCGGCGCCGCCTTCGCCGCCGCGCGCCCGCTGCCGCCCCCTGCCCTGCCCGCCATTGCCCTGCCGGCGGCAACACCTGACGAGGCGGCGGCGAAGGCGCTGCTGGCGCGGGCCGGCATCACGGCGGCACCGGAGCGCGCATGCGCCGATGCCGCTTCCTGCGTCGCCGCCGCGGCGGCGTTCGGCTACCCGGTGGTGATGAAGATCCTCTCGCCGGACATCATGCACAAATCCGAGATCGGCGGCGTGCTGCT
>JAGXAV010000539.1 GCA_018971455.1 Rhodospirillales bacterium | reverse complement strand
CAGCATCGACGTGCGATGCTCGCCCACCTCGGCGGCGCCGGCGATCCGCCTGTCCACGTCGATCGCGAACCGGACGCCGAGCGCCTCCGCCGTCGCCTTGGCTTCCAGCATCATGGCTCGGCACAGCGCGCGCAGATCGTCCTGGCCGGTGATGCGGTCGAGCGTGGCGAGCGTCAGTGCCGAGACCGGGTTGAACGCCAGGTTGCCCCACAGCTTCACCCAGATCTCGTCGCGGATGCGCGGGCGGACGGGGGCCTTGAGGCCGGCCTCGATCAGCGCGCGGCTGAGGGCGGTGATGCGCGGGCTCGTGGTGCCGTCGGGCTCGCCGAGGCTGAAGCGGTCGCCGTAGATGTGGTGGATGATTCCGGGTGCGGCGACTTCGGCGGCGGGATAGACGACGCAGCCGATGGCGCGGTCGGGCGGCAGGGTGCGCCACACCACGCCGCCGGGGTCGACGCTGTCGATGCGGCGGTCGCGCCAGGGGCCGTCGAGGCCGTGGAAATACCAGTAGGGCACGCCGTTCACGCCGGTGACGAGCGCCGTCTCGGGGCCCATCATCGCAGCGATCTGCGGGGCGGCGGCGGGCAGGGCGTGGGCCTTCAGCGTCACCACCACGTAATCCTGCGGGCCCGCCTCGGCGGCGGTGGCGACGCAGCGCGGGTGCACGGTGATGCTGCCGGTCGGGCTGTCCAGCCGCACACCGTTCGCCTGCATCGCCGCGAGGTGGGGGCCGCGGGCGATGAAGGTGACGTCGGCCCCGGCGGCGGCGAGCCGGGCGCCCATCAGCCCGCCGATGGCGCCGGCGCCGAAGATCGCAATCCTCATGCCGAGAGGCCGAGCTTTTCCGCCAGCCCGATGCGTTGCAGCTTGCCGGTCGCGCCCTTCGGGATTTCGGCGAGGAAGACGATGCGCCGCGGCACCTTGAACGGGGCGAGCCGGGTGCCGGCGAAGTCGCGCAGCCCGTGCTCATCCAGCGCGTGGCCCTCGTGCAGGACGACGGCGGCGGCGACCTCCTCGCCGAGCTTGGCGTGCGGCATGGCGAATGTGACGACCTGCTGGACGGCGGGGTGGTCCATCAGCACCTCATCCACCTCCAGCGGCGAGACCTTCTCGCCGCCGCGGTTGATGATCTCCTTGAGGCGGCCGGTCAGGCGCAGATAGCCCGCGTCATCGAGCGTGCCCTGGTCGCCGGTGCGGAACCAGCCATGGGTGAAGGCCTTGGCGTTGGCGTCGGCATTGTTCTCGTAGCCGGCGGTGACGTTGCGGCCGCGGATCACCACCTCGCCGAGCGCGCCGGGGGGCAGCAGCGTGCCGTCATCGGCCATGATGGCGATCTCGGGCCCGGCGGCGATGCCGACGGAGCCGGCGTAATGCGGCCTCGGCGGCAGCGGGTTGGAGGCCATCTGGTGGGCCGCCTCCGTCATGCCGTAGCTCTCGATGACGGGCACGCCGAACGCCTCCTCCATCGCCGTCATCACCTGCGGCGGCAGGGAGGCCGAGGAGGAGCGGATGAAGCGCAGCCGGCCGGCGGCGATCGCCGGTTTGTGGCGCGGCGCGAGGCCGAGGATCGCCTGGTGCATGGTGGGCACGGCGGTGAACCAGCTGGGGCGTGCCTCCTCGAAGGTGGCGAAGAACTTGAAGGCGTTGAAGCCGGGCGTGCAGACCACGCTGCCGCCGGCGGCCAGCGAGGACAGCACGGCGGCGATCAGCCCGTGGATGTGGAACAGCGGCATGATGTTGAGGCAGGTATCGCCCGGCTCCAGCGCCAGATTGGCGCCGATATGCGCGGCGGAGGCGGTGACGTTGACGTGGCGCAGCGGCACGATCTTGGGCCGCGAGGTGGTGCCGGAGGTGTGCAGGACCAGGGCGACGTCATCGGCCTCGGCGGCACCGGTCCGGGCCGGCGCGCCGCGCCGGCCAGCGGCGACGGAGGCGGGGGCGAGGGAGGCGGGGGCGACGAGGGAAAAATCGCCGGCCGGACCCTCGGCGGGCACCAGCTCGACGATCGGGATGCCGCGCGCCTCGGCGACGGCCCGGGCGGGGCTGGCCATGCCCTGCTGGATGACCAGGCATTTGGCGTCGAGGTCGGAGAGGTAGAAGTCGAACTCCTCGCCCCGATAGGCCGGGTTGAGCGGGGCGGTGGTGGCGCCGCAGGCGATGGTGACGAAGGCGCTCGCCATCTCGGGCCCGTT
>JAGXAV010000538.1 GCA_018971455.1 Rhodospirillales bacterium | reverse complement strand
AGGGGCCTTGCAATGGCGCGGCAATGCCAGTATCGAGCGCTCGTCCACCAGCCATGGATCGGGCGCATAGCTCAGTTGGTAGAGCAGCTGACTCTTAATCAGCGGGTCGTAGGTTCGAATCCTACTGCGCCCACCAATCCTTTCAGTGGCTTAGGGGGCAATCCAGCGGAACAGACCGGGATTGTCAGACTCGGTTGTCTGACGATGTTGCCGCAGTGCCCCCGGTCGCCGCCGGCGGCGCAATTGTCTCGGCGTCGGCGCGGCGCTGCTGGTGCTGCCGGGGCTCATCGCCGTGCCCGGCCGCGCCGGGTGGCGTCAGGCCCAGGACCCCCATTTGTGTTCGATGCCCTCGCGCTTGCACAGCGCCGTCAGCTCGTCCACGGCACCCGCGCGCCCCATAAAGCGTTCCCGCAGCAGCACGAAGGCGAGCTTCGCGACGGCGGCCGTTGGCACGTCGACCCAGAATTCATAATCCGAATCGTGCCAGATTTTCTCGACCGGCTCCCCCATATCCTGCGCGTCCACGCGGATCGCCCCATCGGCCAGCCGGCTCAGCACGACCGACCGAAACGTCCCCCCTTCCGATCGCTCGTCAATCCGAAACAGCTCCAGCGACTCACCATCCATCGCGACCCCGCCTCCGCAGCTCGTGTTGCCCCGCTTATGCCCCCTATACTCCCCAATGCCGAAGGCAGCCGCAGCGCCACCACTCCGGCCCCCTGCGCCCCGGAGCCCGTCTGCCGCAACGGCTTGAGTGCCCCGGCCGGCAGGTCGTTCCAATTCCGCATGGCCGATACCCGCGCGGGCCAGCGCCACGCGCGCCGATACACGCCGAGCACGCCCCTCGCGTCGCTGCCTGGCGCTGGTTCGGCATGGCGTCGGGCGCCGACACGCGCCAGGCTGAGGCGATCGGCCTCGTGGAAGATGATGGGCACCGCCTGCCGGCCCTGCGGTATTCCGGCACCGTTGCGCTCTCGGTCGAGGGCGGGCCGGCGGAGGCAAGCGTCGCCGGTTGCAGCTTCATCGACACGGCAACCGGTCTTGTTCGCGCCTCGACGCTGCTCTGGCGCATCCGGCCGGCGCGGGCACCGGCCCTCGTCGTTCTTTTGACGGGCGGAGGCTCCTGACCACGGCGCACAGGGCGAACAGGCCGGCGAGGACGCCACCGGTAATGGCGACCGGCGCGCCGCTCACCTCACGTCGCCGTCACACGGCGCGATGCGGCCTTTGCGGCGAGGGCGGCGGTCGCCAGCGCGAGCGGGACGAACGACACCCGCAGCACCGTGCCCCAGCCATAGCTCGTCAGCAGATCGCCAGAGGCGAAGGACCCCACCGCCATCACGCCGAAGACGATGAAGTCGTTGAGCGACTGCACGCGCGTCTTCTCCTCCGGCCGGTGGCATTCCAGCACCATCGCGGAGGCGCCGAGGAAGCCGAAATTCCAGCCCAGCCCGAGCAGAACCAGGGTCAGCCAGAAATGCCCCGCATCCTGCCCCAGCAGGCCGGTGCCGGCGGCGGCCCCGAGCAGGGCGAGGCCGGTGGCGACGACGCGCGGCGCGCCGAAGCGGGTGATGAGCCCGCCGGTGAAGAAACTCGGCGCGTACATGGCGATGACGTGCCATTGCAGGCCGAGATTCGCTTCCTCCTGCGACAGGCCGCACAGCCGCATCGCCAGCGGTGCCGCGGTCATCAGGAAGTTCATCAGGAGATAGGAGACGACACCGCAGGTCACCGCGATGACGAAGCGCGGCTGGCGCACGATGATGGCCAGCGCCCGCCCGCGCGCGCCCTCGCCGGCCGGGGCGGCCGGCAGCCGGACGCCGAGCAGGATCAGCCCGCAGAGCGCCGCCACGCCGGCCTGGGCCAGGTAGGTCGCGCCGAACAGATAAGGCGACCACAAATCCATGGTGTGGGTGACGAGCTGCGGACCGATCACCCCGGCGAGGACGCCGCCCGCCATCACCAGCGACAGCGCGCGCGCCCGCCGCTCGGGAGTCACGCAATCCGCCGCCGCGAAGCGGAACGAGAGCACCACGGCGGCGTAGGCGCCGCCGAAGAAGGTGGCCAGGCAGAAAATCCAGAACGAGCCCAGCACCACCGCCAGCGCCGAGAGCAGCCCCACCAGCACGCCGCATCCGGTCCCGGCCAGGAAGGCCGCGCGCCGCCCGTGGCGCCGGGCCAGGGCCCCAGCCGGCA
>JAGXAV010000029.1 GCA_018971455.1 Rhodospirillales bacterium | reverse complement strand
GGTGGCGGCGGCGACGGTGACGCCATCATGCTCGGCCGCCGCGATGTTCCGGGATGCCTGCTCGCCCGGCAGCCGCACGGGACGCGCCGGATCGATGGGCGGGTTTGCGTGGCATTGCGCGACGAGAAAATCCATCTGGTCGGTGAAGGCAGCGGCGCCGGCGAAGGCATCGGGATCGATCAGCTGCATATAGACGCTGGCGCCCCATCGCGTCGGCGCGTCGCGGCGGCCGAATCCGGCGAGACCCTGCGTCAACGCCTCCACCATGAGGGCGAGGCCGAATCCCTTGTGTCCGGCCTCGTAGCCGCCTAGCAGCAACAGGCTGCCGCGATTCTCGGCGCGCTCCATCACCGTGGGATCGGTGGTCGGGCGGCCGGCATCGTCCATCAGCCAGGGATGTTCGAATTGCGCGCCTGCGGCCGCTTTCTCGCGGGTCATCGAGACGGTCGTGAGCGAGGCGCAGATATCGACCAGCACGGGAAACCGCGTGGTCGGAAAGCCGATGGCGAAAGGGTTCGGGCTGAACAGCGCCTGCTTGCCGCCAAAGGGCGCGACGATGCGGCTGTGCGGCCCCGAGGAGGCGAGCATGACGTAGAGACCGCGATCGGTCGCCGTCCTGGCCAACGCGGCGAGGCAGCCGATATGGTGGCTGCGGCGAATGGCGAAGGTCACCACGCCATGGGCGGCAATGCGCTCGAAGCCGAGCGCCATCGCACGGTCCACCAGCCAGAGGCCCGGGCGATAGCCGCCATCCCAGACAATGGTGGCGCCGGTGTCGCGGACCGTCTCCGGCTCGCCGTCGCGCGTCATGCCGCCTTCGGCGATCTGTTGCAGATAGGCCTCGCCCTGCGCCAGCCCGTGCGTATGGCGGCCCATCATGTCGGTCAGCACCAGCAGGCGGGCCATGCAGGCGGCCTTGTCGGCCGCCATGCCGGCGGCGGCGAACAGGTCGCCCGCCAGGGCCCGCAGGCCGTCCGCCGAACGGCGCAGGGCCGGCTGCCGGGCCAGCGGCATCACCCGCGCCCGTTCGCCTGGCGCCATGCCTTGAACTTCGCGAGATTGGCCTCGTCCGTCGGAGGGTACAGGCCGAGGATGGACTGGCCGGCGAGCACCTGGGCGGTGACGAAATCCTCGAAGGCCGTCATCTCGACGGCCTCGATGGAAATCTCCTCGGCGATGGCGGCTGGAATGACAACGACGCCCTCGCGGTCGCCCACCACCACATCGCCCGGCCAGACCGCCACGTCGCCGCAGCCGATCGGCACGTTGATGTCGAGCGCCTGGTGCAGCGTGAGGTTGGTCGGCGCCGAGGGGCGGTTGTGGTAGGCGGAGAACGGCAGTGCGGCGATTTCCGGGGAATCGCGGAAACCGCCATCGGTCACCACGCCGGCGACGCCGCGCACCATCAGCCGCGAGACCAGAATGCTGCCGGCGGATGCCGCGCGCGGGTCCTTGCGGCTGTCGATGACGAACACCGCGCCGGGCGGGCATTCCTCCACGGCGCGCCGCTGCGGGTGGGCGCGATCCTGAAAAACGCCGATCGGATTGAGGTCCTCCCGCGCCGGGATGTAGCGCAGCGTGAACGCCTCGCCGACCATGTTGGGCCGGTTCGCGTTGAGCGGATGGACATCCTGGATGAATTGGTGGCGCAGCCCGCGCTTGAACAGCGCGGTGCACAAGGTGGCGGTGCTGACGCCCATCAGGCGCGCGCGGGTTTCGGGGGTGAGATTGGCGTGCATGGGGGCTCCGGTCAGAAAATCGCCGGTTCGCCGACCGGCGGGCCAAATTCGGTTTCCAGGAAGTCGAAGTCGCACCCCTGGTCGGCCTGGCGGATATGGCGCGAGAACATCCAGCCATAGCCGCGGCCGTAGCGCGGCACGGGGGGCGGCAGGGCGGCGCAGCGGCGGGCGAGCTCCTCCTCGGCAACCTCCAGCGCGATGCGCCGGGCGGGAATGTCCACGCTGATCACGTCACCGGTCTGCACCAGGGCGAGCGGGCCACCTGCGTAGGATTCGGGCGAGACGTGAAGGATGCAGGCGCCGTAACTGGTGCCGCTCATTCGCGCATCAGAAATGCGGATCATGTCGCGCACGCCCTGGCGCAGCAGCTTGCGCGGAATGGGCAGCATGCCCCATTCCGGCATGCCCGGGCCGCCCAGCGGCCCCGCATTGCGCAGCACCAAAACGGTGTCGGCGGTGACGTCGAGATCTTCGCGGTCGATATTGGCTTTCAATGCCGGGTAGTCGTCGAACACCAGCGCGGGGCCGGCATGGCGCAGCAGATGGGGCGCTGCCGCGGAGGGTTTCATCACGCAGCCATTCGGCGCCAGGTTGCCGCGCAGCACCGCCAGCGCGCCTTCCTGGTAAATCGCCCGATCGAGCGGGCGGATGACGTCGTCATTATAGACCTGCGCGCCGGCCAGACTCTGCGCCCAGCTCTGGCCGGATGCATTGCGGGCCTCAAGATCGAGAAATCCGGCCAGGCGCGACATCAGCGCGAGCAGGCCGCCGGCGTAGTAGAAATCCTCCATCAGATAGGTGGTTCCGCTCGGGCGGATATTGGCAATGACGGGGACGATGCGGCTGGTGGCGTCGAAATCGTCGAGGCCGATCCGGTGGCCGGCGCGCCGGGCCATGGCGATGAGATGGATCACCGCATTGGTCGAGCAGCCCATGGCCATGGCAACGACGATGGCGTTGCGGTAGGCGGCCTCGGTCTGGATCTTCGCCGGCGTCAGGTCCTCGTTGACCATCTGGACGATGCGCCGGCCGGCCGCGGCGCACATGCGGATATGGTTGGAATCGGCGGCCGGAATGGAGGAGGCCCCGGGCAGCGTCATGCCGATCGCATCGGCCAGGGCCGTCATCGTGGCCGCCGTGCCCATGGTCATGCACACGCCGTAGGAGCGTGCGATGCCGACCTCCATTTCCGACCAGTCCTTGTCGGAAATATTGCCGGCGCGCCGCTCGTCCCAGTATTTGACGGCATCCGAGCCGGAGCCGAGCACGTGGCCGTGCCAGTTGCCGCGCAGCATCGGACCGGCGGGCACGAAGATCGCCGGCACGCCGGCACTGGTGGCGCCGAGCAGCAGGCCGGGCGTGGTCTTGTCGCAGCCGCCCATCAGCACCACGCCGTCCACCGGGTGGGAGCGGATCAGCTCCTCGGTCTCCATCGCCAGGAAGTTGCGATAGAGCATCGTCGTCGGCTTGACCTTGCTCTCCGACAGCGAGATCGCCGGCAGCTCGACCGGGAAACCGCCGGCCTGGAGCACGCCGCGCTTGATGTCCTCCACCCGCTCCTTGAAATGGGCGTGGCACTGGTTGAGGTCGGACCAGGTGTTGACGATGGCAATGACCGGGCGCCCGGCATATTCCTCCGGCGCGTAGCCCATCTGGCTCATGCGGGAGCGGTGCCCGAAGCTGCGGAAATCGTCGGGCTCGAACCAGCGTGCGCTGCGCAGCTTTGGCGGCATGGCGGACAAATTCCTCCCGGCGCGGACGGAGGTTCTGGCTGGAGCCTCCTCCCCCCTGGGTTGAAGCACTAATGCATTAGTGCGTCAAGAACCGAATCATGCTATGAAAGGGAGATGCGGCCGCGGGAGGGGCCGACCCGATGGACGACGCAGCGTTCACTGTCCCGACACGCGGCCGCGGCGGCGCCGCACTGGTTTTCGACTCGCTGCGCGAGGAAATCATCTCCCTGCGTCTCGCACCCGGCGCCGTGCTCTCCCGATCGGAGTTGCAGGAGCGATTCGCGCTGAGCTCCACACCGATCCGCGACGCGCTGATGCGCCTGCAGGAGGAAGGGCTGGTGGAGGTATTCCCCCAGCACGCCACGCGCGTCGCGCCCATCGACCTCGACAGCGCGCGACATGGCCAGTTCCTGCGCCGATCGGTGGAGCTGGAGATGGTGCGCGGCCTCGCCCTCGCGCCCCCGCCCGCGGTGCTCGACCGGCTGCGCCGCCTGATCCGCCAGCAGACGGCCTTCGCCGAGCTTGGCGAGTACGAGGCGTTCATCACCGCCGATCATGCTTTTCATCGGACGCTCTACGACGCCAGCCAGGTCGGCGAATTATGGGATCTGGTGCGCCGGCAGGGCGGGCATATCGACCGGCTGCGCCGGCTCAACCTCCCGGTCGAGGGCAAGATGCGCGACATCGTGCGCGATCACCACGCCATCGTCGATGCCATCGCCGCCGGACGGCCCGCCCGCGCCCAGGACGCGCTGCGCGACCATCTGTCGCGCTCGCTGGATTTCGTCGATTCGCTGCGCAAGGCGCACCCGGAGTATTTCCGCCGCTGATCGCCGGCGCCGGAGGGGCCGCGCCAGGCGCGTGCCGGCCCGTTGATCCAGATCAATCGCGGCGTCGCGGCGCGCCGGCATGATCCGTCGCCCTGCACCCCCTGCGGCGAGGATATGATGGCGATTGGCCTGCCGGCGCCGGTTTTTTCCCTCGGATTGCTGCTGCGAACCCTCCCGCGCCCCATTCTGGCGCTGGCCCTGCGAAGGGTGAGCGCGGGGCTGGAGCATCGGCACGCCGCCCTGCTGCGCCGGCTCGCGCGCCTGGCGCCGGCAACCTTCCTTTTCGAGCCGCAGGACGTTCCCGAGCGTTTCCTGCTCGCCATCCGGCCGCGCGCCGTAACCCTCGGCCTCGCGGCCGCCGGGACCACGGCCGACGTCACCATGCGGGGGCGGCTGGCCACGCTGATCGGGCTGCTCGAAGGCCGCACGGACAGCGACACCGTCTATTTCACGCGCGAGCTGTCAGTGACGGGGGATACGGAGAAGGCCGTGGGCTTTCGCAACATCCTCGATGGCGAGGCGATCAACCTGATCGACGACGCGCTGGCAGCACTCGGGCCCCTCGCCCGCCCCATGGAACGGATCGCGGGCCGGCTCGACGCGCGGGTGCGGCGGATCGCCGGCCGGGTGGGTGCGCTCGGCCGCGAGGCCCATCGGGCGGCGCATGGCGGGCGGGACGTGATGGAGGATCACCGCGCGATCACCGCCGGGATCACCGCCCTCGATGCCCGCCTGGCGAAACTCGAACGGCGCGGCCGCCGCGCAGCGGAGCCGGCATGACACCACGCTACCTTGAGCTGGTGTGCCCCGCCGGCACGCCGGCGGCCCTGCGCGCGGCCATCGAGGCCGGCGCCGACACCGTCTATTGCGGCTTCGCCGATGCCACCAACGCCCGCAACTACCCGGGCCTGAACTTCGACCGCGACGACATGAAGGAGGGCATCGCCTTCGCTCATCGGCACGGCCGGCATGTGCTGGTGGCGATCAACACGTTTCCACGCGCCGGCGAGACGGCAATCTGGCACCGCGCGGTGGATGATGCCGCGGCACTCGGCGCGGATGCCGTCATCCTCGCCGATATCGGCGTGCTCGACTACGCAAGCCGCCGGCATCCGGATTTGCGCCTGCACCTCTCCGTCCAGGCCGCCGCTTCCAACCCGATCTCGCTGGCCTTCTACCGCGAGCGCTTCGGCATCCGGCGCGCCGTGCTGCCGCGGGTGCTGACGGTGCCGGAGATCGCCCACATGGTCGCCACCATGGGGGTCGAGGCCGAGGTCTTCGCCTTCGGCAGCCTCGGCACGATGACCGAGGGGCGCTGCATCCTCTCCTCCTATATGACCGGCCGCTCGCCGAGCAGCGACGGCGTGTGCGCGCCGGCGGAACATGTGCGCTTCGACGAGGAGGGCGAGGAGATGGTCATTCGCCTTGGCGGCATCACGATGAACCGCTTCCCGCGCAACCAGGCGGCGGCGTACCCCACGCCCTGCAAGGCGCGGCTGGTGACCCGCGGCGTGCCCTCCTATTTGTTCGACGAGCCGGTCGGCCTGAACGTCATCGACATTCTGCCGAGCCTGAAGGAAGCCGGCGTGACCGCGCTCAAGATCGAGGGCCGCCAGCGCAGCCGCGCCTATGTCACCCAGGTGGTGCGCGCCTTTCGCGCCGAGCTCGACGCGCTGGACCGTGGCGCGCCCTCGCCGGGCATCGATCTCAGCGGCCTCGTCGAAGGCGGCAAGGAGACATTCGGCGCCTACAAGAAGGGCTGGCGATGAAAATCACTCTCGGTCCGCTCATGCATCACTGGTCGCGCGAGCGGCGGCGGGATTTCTACGCCCGCATCGCCGACGAGGCGCCGGTGGACTGCGTCCATCTCGGCGAGGTGGTCTGCTCCAAGCGTGCGCCGTTCGGCGACCCCGATCTGCCGGCGCTCAGCGCCCGGCTGCAGGAAGCCGGGAAGGAAGTCGTCTTCTCCACGCTCGCCTTCGTCAGCAGCCAGCGAGAGATCGACGACGTCCTGCACCGCTGCGACGAGGGCTTCCTGGTCGAGGCCAACGACGTCTCCTGCATCAACGCGATCGCCGGCCGGCCCTATGTGGTCGGACCGATGGTCAACGTCTTCAACGAGGATTCGCTCACCTATGTTGCCCGGCTCGGCGCGATCCGGGTGGCGCCGCCGCCCGAGGTGTCCCATGCCGGGCTCGCCGTCTTCGCCCGCGCCGCCCCGCTGGTCGATATCGAGGCCACAGTGTTCGGCCGGCAGACCCTGTCGGTGGCGGCGCGCTGCTATCACGCCCGCTCGCGCGGCCTGCACCGGGATAATTGTCAGATCGTCTGCGAGCAGGATCCCGACGGCCTGCCGGTCAGCACGCTCGACGGCCAGCCCATCGTCGCGGTGAACGGCACTCAGACGATGTCGCATGGCTATGTCGCCGCCCTCGCGGATCTCGCCCCCCTCGCCCGCCTCGGCATCCGCCGCGTGCGCCTGTCGCCGCAGGATCTGGATATGATCGCCATCGCGACCCTCTATCGGGACACGATCGACGGGCGGCTGGACCCCGCCGAGGCCCTGGCCCGGCTGCGCGGCCTCACCGGCGCCGTTCCCTATGTGAACGGCTATGCGCGGGCGCGCGAGGGCATGGCCTGGGTCGGCGAGCCGGCCTGATCGGACGCCGCCGCGCCGGAGCGATGGTGCAACGGGCCCGGCTCAGCCGGCGCCGCCCGGCGTCTCGGCCGGAATGGCCGCCGGCGGCGGGGCGTTGGAGACCGTCGGCGGCTGGAGCTGAGCCTCGATCGCCTTGAGGTCATCGGCGCCGAAGGTCTCCTTCGTCAGCAAATCCTTCGCGCTGCGATCCAGCAGCGGCAGGTTCTGCTGCAGAATGGCGCGCGCCCTGGCGAACGCCTCATCGAGCAAGGCCCGCACGGCGACATCGATGGCATCAGCGGTGTGCTCCCCGTAGCGGCGCGGCCGCAAATCCATGCCGGCCTGCTCGCCGAGGTAGAGCGAGCCGCCCTCCGTGTCGTAGGCGACAAGACCCAGCCCGTCCGCCATGCCGAAGCGCAGGACCATGCTGCGCGCAATATCGGTTGCCTTGGCGAGATCGTCGGACGCGCCGGTGGAGACTTCGTCGAACATCAGGCTCTCGGCCGCGCGCCCGCCCAGCAGCACGGCCATGCGCTGGCGCAACTCCCGCCGGTCCATCAAATAGCGGTCCTCGAGCGGGCGCTGCATGGTGTAGCCGAGGGCGGCGATGCCGCGCGGGATGATGGAAATTTTCTGCACCGGGTCGCTGCCGGGCAGCGCCATCGCCACCAGCGCATGCCCCATTTCGTGATGGGCGACGATGTCGCGCTCATGCGGATTGAGCAGCCGGTGGCGCTTTTCGAGCCCGGCGACAATGCGCTCGATCGCCTGGTTGAAATCCTCCAGCGTCACCTCGGCTGCCTTGCGCCGGGTGGCCAGCAGGGCGGCTTCATTCACCAGATTGGCCAGATCGGCACCGGTGAAGCCCGGCGTCATCGCCGCCACCTGTTCGAGCGAGACCCCGGGGGCAAGGCGGACCTTGCGGCCATGGATGCGCAGGATCGCCAGCCGCCCGGTCTTGTCCGGCCGATCCACCAGAACCTGCCGATCGAACCGGCCCGCGCGCAGCAGCGCGGGGTCGAGGATTTCGGGGCGGTTGGTTGCCGCCAGCAGCACCACGCCGCTGCTGGTGTCGAAGCCGTCCAACTCGCTGAGCAGCTGGTTGAGCGTCTGCTCCTTCTCGTCGTGACCGCCGCCGGTGAACACGCCGCCACGCGCCCGGCCGAGCGCATCGAGCTCATCGATGAACACGATCGCAGGGGCGTGCTCGCGGGCCTGCTCGAACAGGTCGCGCACCCGCGCCGCGCCGACGCCGACGAACATCTCGACGAACTCGGAGCCCGAGATCGAGAAGAAGGTGACCCCCGCCTCGCCGGCGACCGCGCGCGCGAGCAGGGTCTTGCCGGTTCCCGGCGGCCCGACCAACAGGATGCCCTTCGGCGCGCGCGCGCCCAGCCGGCCGTATTCGCCAGGATTGCGGAGGAAATCGACGACCTCCTGAAGCTCCTCCTTCGCCTCGTCCACCCCCGCGACATCGGCGAAGGTGATCTTGATGTCCTTCTCGACATAGATCTTCGCGCGGCTCTTGCCGATCGACATCATGCCGCCGAGCCCCTGCCCGCCTGCCATCGGGCGCACCAGGAACATCCACAGCAGCACGAAGCCGAGGCTCGGCAGGAGCCAGCTCAGAACGGTTTGCAGCAGGCCGGGGCCCGGGATTCCGGCGAAGCTGACCTTCTCCTGCGCCAGCCCCTGGGCCAGCGTCGGGTCGACCCGCACCGTGGCGAAGTCGGGCACGTTCTTGTCGGCCGGCTGCTTGAACGTGCCGGTGATCTCGTCGGCGCCGATCCGCAGATCGGTCAGCTGGCCCTGGCGCAACAATTCGAGAAACTGGCTGTAGGGGATCGTCTTCACATGCGTCTGCTGGATCAGCAGGCCCTGGATCAGCATCACGCCGAGCAGGGCCGCAATGATGTACCAGAAGTTGATCTGATGCTCGCGTTTGATGTCCATCGCCTGGGATCCTGCGTGAAATCACGGCTTTCCGTCGCGCGCCGCGCCCCGCGACGCACCCGCAGCCTACGCCACTCCGCGCGCCGCTACAGCATCTCCGGGCGGAATTTCGACCGCCGGCTGATGATCCTGCCGGACACCATGAACACGCCGTCGCCGGTGTAGTGTAGGGTTTCCGGATGCCGGGGGGATCGGGCGACATGGGCCTTCACCACCTCGAAGATGAAGAAGTTGTATTTGTCGACCAGGATATCGTCGGCGAGCCGGCATTCGAAGTTCGCGTGGCATTCGGCGATCAACGGCGCCTTCACCCGCCGGGCGGTTTGCGCGGTGAGGCCGAAATGATCGAACTTGTCGATCTCGGCGCCGGTGGTATTGCCGATGCCGACGACACGATCGACCAGCGCCGCGGTCGGCAGATTGATGACGCATTCGCGGTTTTGCCGGATCAGGCCGAAACTGTGGTTGGCGCCGGAGATGACGCACCCGATGAGGGAGGGCGTGAACTCCATCACCGTGTGCCAGCCCAGCGTCATGATATTGCGCGTCGGCCCCGCACCGGACGAGACCAGAACGATCGGGCCGGGCTCGAGATAGCGCCGGACCTGCGACACCGGCAGATCGATCTTGGGCAGAGGCTTCGTCACCATCGGGTCCTCCTCGCCGCGGCGGCCCGGGGTGCGGGCGCGCGGTTCACGGCACGTCGCCAAACCGGTAGCCATGAAACTGGTGCGCCGCCGCAAGTGCGAATTCGTACTCGAACGGATCATCCGCATGGATCCGGTAGAGCGGCTCGCCCTTCAGGACGCGATCGCCGATCTTCTTCTGCAGCGCGATGCCGGCTCCCTTGACAATGGGCGCCCCCGCCAGGCGCGCGAGGCGGTTCAGCCGCAGATTGTCGATCGCCACCACCACGCCATCCCGATCGGCGACGATATCCGCCGCCAGATGGCCGAGCGTGGCGCGCGCCGGGGGCGGGCCCTGCGCATCGATGATGCGCTGCATCGCGGCCAATGCGGCACCGCTGTCCAGCAGCGCCTGGGCACGCGCATACCCGGTGCCGCCGCGCAGAGCGGGATCGTACTCGAGAATATGGCCCGCGATACGGATCGCCTTCTCCCGCAGATCGGACGGCGCCGAGGGATCGTTCGACAATACCTGCATCACGTCGCGTGCCTCCAAGACCGGGCCGATCCCCGCGCCGATCGGCTGCCGCCCGTCGGTGATGATGACGTCGGTCGGCAACCCAAGACGGTCGCCCAGGAACTCGAACAGCTTTCGCAGCCGCATCGCCTCATCGGCGTCATGGACCTTGGCGTGCGGGCCGACCGGGATATCGATCAGCAGCCTCGTCGAGCCGGCAGCCAGTTTCTTGGACAGGATCGACGCCACCATCAGCTCGCGATTGTCGATGCCCAGCGGCCGTTCGACGCTGATCAGCACGTCATCGGCCGGGGACAGCCGCACATGCCCGCCCCAGACCAGACACCCGCCGCAGGTATCGACCACGCGGCGCATCTCCTCCACGTCGAGATCGACCCGCGCCAGCACTTCCATGGTGTCCGCGGTGCCGGCCGGCGAGGTGATGGCTCTCGATGAGGTCTTCGGCATGAGCAGGCCGTGCGCCGCCACGATCGGCACGATGATCATCGAGGTGCGATTGCCCGGGATGCCGCCGATGCAGTGCTTGTCGACGACAAGCGAGCGCTGCCAGGTCAGGCGCGTGCCCGCATCCGCCATCGCCTGCGTCAGGGCAAGAAGCTCCTCGCTCGAAATGAAATTCGCCGCCCCCACCAGGAAGGCCGCAATTTCGATATCGGCGTAGCGGTAATGCGTGATGTCCTGCACGATGGCTTCGAGATCCGCACGCGACAGCGTACGGCCCGCCATCTTCCGGCGCACCGCGTCGAAGCTTTCCGGCGGAGCGATGGGCGACAATGTGACCGTGCTGCCCTCCGGCCGGCCCAGGCGGCGAAATGCCGGCTCGGCCAGTCCCAGCTCGTTCAGCCCGACCAGGGAGGGGTCGTCCGAGGTCATCAGGGTCGAAATGATGCGCTGCGAGTCCGCCGCAATGGCGATCCGGCTGAAATTGCGGAAAACCTCCGGGCGCAGCGCCTTGGAATCCGCCAGCAGCACGGCAACATTTTCGCGCCCCGTATCCAGCGCAAGACGGCGGATCCGCAGGGCGACCCCGTGCGGGGCCGAGACCGCCCCCGGCAGGGGCTGCGCAATGCCGGCGGTACCGGTCGCATCCGAGGCTGTCTTCCGGTCGCTGATAACAGCGTCCCCCCATCGACATCCGCATCTGGCCGCGATGTTGAGTCCCGCCCGCATGCCCGTCAAGCCGATGGCGGCCACGCCCTCCCCACGTCGCGGCACGGCGCGCGCCTCGCGGGAAGATCGATCGCCCGAATCATGCCGGATCGTTTCGGCAGGGCGCTCTTCCCGTCTGCTCGCGCCAACGCGCCGTCACCTCGTG
>JAGXAV010000537.1 GCA_018971455.1 Rhodospirillales bacterium | reverse complement strand
CGAGGCGCCGTCGCTGCCGGCCTGGGTGAAGACCGGGCCGGGCCGTCCGCCCGCCTCGATGCCGTCGGCCCCGTCCGGGCGGGCGAAGGGCGAGAAGACGAATTGCGGCGCGCCGACGAGCATCGCCTCCCAGCCGGCGCGGTCGAGATAAAGGCGTTCGGGCAGCAGGGGGCGATACGGCGTCTCGCCATCGCGCGGCGGCGCGAGGCGGGCTGCGTGGTGGTCGGCGATCATGTCGAGCCGGCCGGTCAGCACATCCTCGAACTGATGGTCGAAGCTCGCCGACAGGCCGGGCAGATAGTCCACCAGCGTTTCCATCGCGTCATGGAACAGCGGCACGAAATGCTCCATGCCGGGGTGGCGCCGTCCCTCGGTGATGGAGAGGTAGAGCGGATCGGCGGCGGCATCCTGGCCGAACAGCTCGCGCCAAGCGGCGCGGAAGCGGCTGATGCCGGGCTTGTCGAGAAACACTTCCGAGACCGGCCGCAGCACGACCCGGCCAAGCCGCGCGCCACTGCGCTGGGTCGTGGGGTCGAAGCTGCGCAGGCTTTCGATGGTGTCGCCGAACAGATCCAGGCGCACCGGCTCGGCCAGGCCCGCCGGAAACAGATCGATGATGCCGCCGCGCACGGCGTATTCGCCGGGCTCCATCACCGTGCCGGCGCGGCCGTAGCCATTGGCTTCGAGGAAGCGGACCAGCTCCTCCGGCTGCACCGTGCCGCCCTCGGCGAGCGTGCGGGCGCTGCCGTGGAAGACATGGCGCGGCGGCACGCGCTGCACCAGGGCGTTCACCGTCGTCAGCACGATCCTCGGGCCGACCGGCTTCTCCAGCAGATGGGCAAGCGTGGCGATGCGCTCGGAGACCAGCTCGGGGTTGGGCGAGACGCGGTCATAGGGCAGGCAGTCCCAGGCCGGGAAGCGCAGCGTCTCGGTGGCGGGCGCGAAAAAGGCCAGCGCCTCGGCGAGACGGGCCATGCGCTGGTCGTCGCGGGCCACGTGCAGCAGCGGGCCGCCATGCTCGGCCGCGCGGCGCGCGATCAGCACCGCATCGAAACCCTCCGGCGCGCCGTAGACCGTGAGGGCGCTCATCGCAGCGCCGCTGCGCGCATCGCCCGCAGCAGGGGCGAATCGGCCTCCGCCGGGACGGCGCGCCGTCCGGTCAGCCAATCGGCGAGATCGACGTCGGGCAGTTCCATGATCTCTTCCAGCGCATCCATCTCGGCGTCGGTGAAGCTGTCGATGCGGGCGGCGATGTAGCCGCCGACCAGCAGGTCGGTTTCGTGGGAGCCGCGATGGGTGGCGCGGAAGAGCAGCCGGCGGCGGCGCAGATCGGTCTCGGGCAGGGCTGGGTCGGTCATCGCTGGCGTGTCATATAGCGGCCACCCCCACCAGTGTCAGCCCGTGGAACCCGATCCGCTTCTCCCGCTTTTCGCACCCCTGACCAGCCTACGCGGAATCGGCGAGGCGATCGCGCGGCTGATGGCGCGCGCGGTGAGCGGCACGCGGGTGATCGACCTGCTGTTCCATCTGCCCGATTCATACATCGATCGCCGCGAGCGCACGACCATCCGCGCCGCCCTCCCCGGCCAGCTTGCCACGCTGGCCGTCGAGGTGGTTCGCATCGACAGGCCGGCGACACCGCGCCAGCCGACCAGGGTGACGGTCAGCGACGGCAGCGGCTTCGCCGAGCTGGTCTATTTCCGCCGGTTTCCCGCCGACCGCCTGCCCGTCGGCGCCCGCGTGCTGGTCTCCGGCAAGCTCGACGAGCGCGGGCAGATGACCCATCCGGACCATGTCGCGCCGGCCGAACGCGCCGAGCAGATGCCGGGGATCGAGCCGGTCTGGCCGCTGACGGCGGGGCTGTTCGCCTGGCACATCCGGCGCGCCATGGGCGATGCGCTCGCTCGGCTGCCGGCGCTGCCCGAGTGGCACGATGCCGCCCTGCTCAGGCGCGAGGCGTGGCCGGATTTCGCCACCGCCCTGCGCGGCCTCCAGGCCCCGGCCGTGCCGCCATCACCCGCTTTGCGCCGCCGGCTTGCCTATGACGAACTGCTCGCCGGCCAGGTCGCGCTCGCCCTGGTGCGGGCACGGGTGCGGGCCCGGCCGGGGCGGGCGCTGGTCGGCCAGGGCGATCTGCGCGCCCGGGCGTTGGCGGCGTTCGGTCATGCGCTGACGCCGGCGCAGCGCGAGGTGCTGGCCGAGATCGATGCCGAT
>JAGXAV010000536.1 GCA_018971455.1 Rhodospirillales bacterium | reverse complement strand
CGCGTAGGAACGCCGGAAAATCCGCCTCCGCCGCGTGCCGCGCCGCATAGGCGCGCGGCAGACCGAGCGGCATGTCCACCCCCAGCGCCACCGCGCCGCCACCGGCCAGCGCGCGCAGCCGGCCGAACAGCCCGGCCACCTCGCCCACCGGCGCCGGCGCGCCCAGCACCCAGCCATCCCCCGCCCGCCGCGCGCAGGCCATCCAGCGCTTGCGCGGATCGACGCTCCAATCGGCATGGGCGGCAAGTGTTGTCGGGATCATCGCCGATGGGCCATGCTGCCCCCGGCCACGAGGGAGATGCCGCGATGCCAGATATCCCGCGCTACAGTGCGCTCGCGCGCTGGCTGCATTGGCTGATCGCCGCCCTGCTGGCCGCGATCATCCCGCTCGGCATCTGGATGGTCGTCTTCGCGCCCAAGGACGAGGCGTTCAAGCTGCGCCTCTACGATCTGCACCAGAGCCTCGGCTTCACCGTGTTCCTGCTGGTGTTGCTGCGCCTGACCCGCCGGCTGAACCGGGGCGCGCCCCCGCTGCCGGTCGGCACGCCGGCGCTGATCCGCCGCGCCGCCGGCATCAACCACGCCGCCCTCTACGCGATGCTGCTGATCCAGCCGGTGATGGGCGTGCTGGACACCACGGCCTGGGGCTTTCCGCTGAAATACTGGGGATTGGTGACGATCCCCACGCCGATCGGCCATGACGAGACGATCGCCCCGCTGCTGTCCACGCTGCACCGCCTCGGCGCGCTCACGCTGATGGTGCTGATCGCCGCCCATCTGCTGGGGGCTGCCTATCACATCTTCATCCGCCGCGACGGATTGCTGCGGCGGATGCTGTAGTCAAAGCGGCTTGTGCGCGCGGTCGATCAGCCGGGAGAGCAGGCCCGGCTTCTTCGGCGCCGGCGGCGGCACCGCGGCCTGGGCCCGCGCCTCGGCGGCGCGCTCGCGCGCCTTGAGGGCCATCCATTTGTCCAGGCTCATGCCCGCCTTGGCCGCCCGTTTGGCCTCGTAGGCGCGCTGGCCCTCGGTCATCTCTTTGCTCATCGCACCCTCATCGCTGCGCGGCGGTTTTGACAGCCTCGCCGGACTGCTTCAAGTCCATGCTGGTGACCGGCGTGCAGGGAGGGAGTCTGGGGCGGCATGAGCAATTTCGGCGTGATGACCGGTCTTCTGGCGAGCCTGCTTGGCATCGACCCGCTGCACATTCCGGGGCCGGTGGCCCTGCTCGGCTTCCTGCTCGACATCGCGGTGGCGACCTTCGTGGTGCTCGTGGTCTGGTCCGGCTGGCGGCTCTTCACCTCGCTGGTCGGCGAGCTGCTGGAGATCCAGGCCACCCGCCAGCGCGTCGTCATCGCCCGCGGGCTGACCCGGCACGATTACGATCAGGTCCGCCGCTCGATCCGCGGCTGGCACCTGCTGGTGGTGCGCTACGGCACGGATGACTATCTGCGCAACCTCGCCGGCGCCGAGGACCGCCATGCCGGCCGGCCGCGCTACACCACCCTGCCGATGCGCCTGTCGCTCTCCGGCTCGGGCGAGGTGGTGCTGAGCTGGTCGCTGCCCGTGCATCGCCGCCTCGGCACCCAGTTCCGCTGCTATATCGACATCCGCGCCCCGGTGGCCGGCGGCAATTCGGGCCCCGAGGTGCTGATGGGCATGCTCAAGCATTACGACGAGATCGAGGTGCTGGCGCCGGATGTGGCGGAGCCGACGCGGCTCTACTTCCTGCTCAAGCGCTTCGCGGTGATCCCGGGCGGCGAGGGGGTGCGGCAGAACCTCGCCCGGCCCGAATGATATTCCTCATAACAATCATGGCATATTACTGATTCCCCGCACCGCCATCCTGAACGGCTTCGGCCGCACCCTGGGCGACGGCATCATCGGCCTGCAGGCGCTGGCATGCGCCGCCTTCCCCGAACGGCCGGTGCTGTTCCGCCTGCCCGGCCTGCCGCCGCTGCTCGGCGAGCTCTATGCCACCGCGGCCGATCTGGCCGAGATCGCCGAGCTGCCGTGGGAGCACGCCACGCCCGACCGGCCCTTCCCGCCGGCCGCCGCCTTCGAACGGGTCATCGACCTGCGCGACTTCGCCTTCGACCCGGCATTCCGCGCCACCGCCATGATCGATTTCTTCCTCGCCCGGCTGGGGCTCGACCCGCGGGGCGTGCCGGCGGCGGCGCGGCGCAACACCTGGCTGGCGCCGCGCCTCGGCATCGCC
>JAGXAV010000535.1 GCA_018971455.1 Rhodospirillales bacterium | reverse complement strand
CTACCTGGCCATCGTCACCCTGGGCTTCGGCGAAATCGTGCCGATCGTGTTCCGCAACTGGGCGAGCCTGACCAACGGCGCCGCCGGCCTGAACGGCATCGCCGCGCCCTCGCTGCCCGGCTACAATTTCGGCGTCAGCGCTACGCCCTACTACTATGTCGCCGTGGTGTTGGTCGGGCTGCTCGTGTTCGTCAGCTACCGGCTGCGCGATTCGCGCATCGGCCGCGCCTGGCTCGCGATCCGCGAGGATGAGATCGCCGCTGGCGCCATGGGCGTGAACCGCACACGATTCAAACTGCTCGCCTTCGCCACTGGCGCCACCTTCGCCGGCGCCACCGGCGTGCTCTATGTCGCGAAGCTGCAGACCGCGACGCCGGACATGTTCGGCTTCCCGGTTTCGGTCATGATCCTGGTGATGATCGTGTTCGGCGGCATCGGCAGCATCTGGGGCGCCGTCGCCGGCGCCTTCATCCTGCAATTGCTGCAATCGTGGTGGCTGCAGGACCTCACCGGCTGGCTGAACGCGCTGGGGCGCGCCATCGGCAGCCGGTTCCTGGAGCATATCGATCTCGTCCCCTCGATCGAGCTGATCTTCGGCTTCATCCTGGTCATCATGATGCTGTTCCGCCGCCAGGGACTGATACCCGCCTATCGCCCGCAGGCGGCGCTGAGCTTCGATCAGCAGCACGCGGTCGTGCAGCGCGGCATGGGCGAGCTCAGTCTTTCGGGCCTCGCCGCCGATGTCGCGCCCGGCACGCCCTCGCTCGAGGTGCGCGGCGCGACCGTGAAGTTCGGCGGGCTGACGGCGCTGAACGCGGTCGATATCGACGTGCCCTCGGGCGGCGTGGTGGCGGTGATCGGTCCCAACGGCTCGGGCAAATCGACCCTGTTCAACGCCATCACCGGCCTGGTGCCGGCCGATTCCGGGTCGATCCGCTTCCGCGGCGAGGAGATCCTGGGGCTGCACGATCACCAGATCCTGGCGCGCGGCATCGCCCGCACGTTCCAGAACATCCGCCTGTTTCCCACTCTGACCGTGTTGCAGAACGTCCTGATCGGCCAGCACGCCCGGCTGTCCACCGGCGCCTTCGCCGCGGTGCTGCGCCCGCCCCGCACCCGGCGGGAGGAGAAGGCGGCGATCGATTGGGCGCTCGAGGTCATCGCCGTGTTCGGCAACCGCCTGACGCCGCGCATCGGCCAGGCGGTCGGCGGGCTTTCCTACGCCAATCGCCGCCGCACCGAGATCGCGCGCGCCCTCGCTTCGCGCCCGAAGCTGCTGTTGCTGGATGAGCCGACGGCGGGGATGAACCCGGCCGAGACGCTGGAACTCGCCGAGCAGATCAAGGGCCTGAAGGAGCTCGGCCTGACCGTGCTGCTGATCGAGCACAAGCTCGATGTGGTGACCCGCCTCGCCGATACCGTCTATGTGCTCGATCATGGCGATGTGATCGCCAAGGGCACGCCCGACGAAGTGCGCCGCAACGAGGACGTGCTGCGCGCCTATCTGGGCCGCAACGCCCAGGCAGCGGCGGCCGGCATCGCGGGGGGCGCCGGCCATGCTGCTTGAGTTCAAGGATATCGACACCTACTACGGCGACCTGCACGTCCTGAAGAAGGTCAATTACGAGATCGAGCAGGGCGAGATCGTCTGCCTGCTCGGCGGCAATGCCTGCGGCAAATCGACCACCATGAAGACCATCATGGGCGTCGTGCGTCCCGTGCGCGGCACCGTGATCTTCGACGGCAAGCCGATCGAGAAACTGCCCACCGCCGAACGCGTCAAGCGCGGCATCGCCCCGGTGCTGGAGGCGCGACGGCTGTTTCCGCGCATGACGGTGTTCGAGAACCTGGAAATGGGCGCCTATCTGCGCGATCACGGCGCGCAGTTCGACCAGGACCTGGAGCGCGTCTACACTCTGTTCCCGCGCGTGAAGGAGCGGCGCAACCAGATCGCCGGCACGCTTTCGGGCGGCGAGCAGCAGATGGTGGCGATGGGCCGCGCGCTGATGGCGAAGCCGAAGCTCCTGCTGATGGACGAGCCGTCGATGGGGCTCGCGCCGATCCTCGTCGAGCGGAGCTTCGAGATCATCAAGCAGGTGCACGAGTCGGGCGTCGCGATGCTCGTCGTCGAGCAGAACGCGAACGTCTCGCTCTCGATCGCCGACCGCGGCTACGTCCTCTCGACGGGACGGCTCGTGCTGGAAGGCCCCGCCGCCGACC
>JAGXAV010000534.1 GCA_018971455.1 Rhodospirillales bacterium | reverse complement strand
GGCGCGCCCGCCCGTCCTCGATGGTGGCAAGCAGCCGCGGCAGCAGTGCGGCCAGGGCGAGGGCGGCCGGCCGCGTCGCCGCCTTGTCCTGCAGGAAGCGGCGCAGGATGGCCGGCAGGTCGAGCTGCGTCAGCGTGCGCGCGACATCGGCCTCGGTGAACACATGGGTGGCGACGAAGCGGCCAAGCGCGCGCCCGAGCCGGGCCTTCTGGGCGGGGATGATGGCGGTGTGCGGGATCGGCAGGCCGAGCGGGTGGCGGAACAGGGCGGTGACGGCGAACCAGTCGGCGATGCCGCCGACGAAGCCGGCCTTGGCGGCGGCCTGGAGGATCTGCGTCGCGGTGCCGTCCGGCAGCCAGTAGGCGCCGACGGTCAGCGCCGCCATCAGCAGCAGCAATCCGGTGGCAATGGCGCGGTGGGCGAGCAGGCTGCGGCGCGCGGCGAGGTCGGGGTCGGGGGGAGGGGGCATTGGACGGCGCTTCTATCATGCCGATATGCGCTTGGCGCGGGCTTGTTGTTGCGTCGCGCCGCGCTTCATGGGCAGTCTTCGCGGATGCAGCATGCCGCTTCCCGGCCAGCCCCCGATCCCACCGCCGCCTTGCCGCTGGCGCGCGAGCTGCTGACGCTGACCGAGCGCATGCGCGAGCGGCTGGAGGAGGACCCGTTCGGCAATGCCGTGCTCTCGGTGGCGCTGGCGATCTCCCGGCGCATCGACCGCGGCGCGCTGAGCTTCGCCGAGCTCGAGACGCTGGTGCGCTGCCTGCGCGACGAAGCCCTCGCCGACCGCGCGCGCCGCCTCGCCGCCTATGTCGGCGGCATCGACATGGCGGAAAACCGCGCGGCGCTGGCCCGGCTCGCCGCCCGGCTGGTGCGGCCGGACCCCGATGACAGCGCGGTGCCGCTCGCCCGCTTCCGCGCCGGCATCGAGCGCGTTCGCTTCGCTGCCGTCTTCACCGCCCATCCGACATTCTCCCTGCCCCTGCCGGTGGCGCAGGATCTCGCTGCGGCGGCGAGCGGCCGGCCCGGGGCGATGTGCTTCGTCTCCCACCGCCCCGAGGGCGTCACGTTGGAGGAGGAGTTCGAGCAGGCGGTGGCCGCCATGCGGCGCGGGCGGGACGCGCTCGATGCCCTGACCGCCGCCCTGCTGGAGGCCGCCCGCTCGGCCTGGCCGGAACGCTGGAGCGACATCGTGCCGCGCCCGGTCGTGCTCGCCAGCTGGGTCGGCTACGACACGGACGGCCGCACCGACATCAACTGGTGGGACACGCTGCGCCTGCGCCTGCGCATGAAGGCGCTGCAACTTGCCCGCCTCGCCGGCCAGGTCGACGCGCAGCCCGCCGCGGCACCGATCGCGGCCACGCTGGCCGCCGCGCGCGCCGTGGTGGACGGCCAGATCGCCGCCTGCCCCGACCGCGCGGATCCCGAGCAGATCGCCCGCTTCGCGCACGCCCTGATCGACGGGCATGGCGCCGCCCTCGGCGATACCGCGCCGCTCGATGCGCTGTTCGTCGCGGCGCTGGCCGGCGCGCCCGAGGCCGCGCGCCCGGCGCTGGCGGTGGCGCGCGCGGGGCTGGCCGCGCACGGCCTGTCCCTTGCCCACACCCATGTGCGCCTCAATGCGGCGCAGATCCACAACGCCATCCGCCAGCGCCTCGGCGTCGCCGACGCGCCGGAGGATCCGGCCCGGCGGCGCGCGCTGTTCGCCGCCATCAACGCGGCGCTGGACGAGGTGGCGCCGGTGCCGGTGGATTTCGGCGCGCTGCTCGCCGAACAGGCCTCCGCGCCGCGGCTGATGATGACGGTGGCGCAGATCGTCAAATACATCGACGCCAGCACGCCGGTGCGCTTCCTCATCGCCGAGACGGAGACCGGCTACACGCTGCTCGCGGCCCTCTGGCTCGCTCGTCTCTTCGGCGTTGATCGTCACGTCGAGATCAGCCCGCTCTTCGAGACGGCGGACGCGCTGGAAGGCGGCGCGCGGGTCATCGAGGAGGCGCTGCGCAGCCCGCATTACCGCGCCTATCTGCGCGAGGCCGGGCGTCTCTGCCTGCAATTCGGCTATTCGGATTCCGGCCGCTATGTCGGCCAGCTCGCCGCCAGCTATCTCATCGAGCGGCTGCGCCTCAAGCTCGCCGAGACGCTGTCGCGGCACGGGCTGGGCGATATCGAGGTGGTGCTGTTCGACACCCATGGCGAGAGCGTCGGGCGCGGCGCGCATCCC
>JAGXAV010000533.1 GCA_018971455.1 Rhodospirillales bacterium | reverse complement strand
GTCGTCGCGGTGATCGGCAGCTCGGCGCAGTTCCGCCCGCAGGATGCCATCGCCGGCGTGCTCGCCTCGCGCGGGGCGGCTCCCCTGGCGGCCTTCCTCGCGCCGCAGGCCGACGCGTCGTTGCAACTGCTGGCCGAGGCCGGCATCGCCGCCTTCCGCACCCCCGAATCCTGTGCCGACGCGGCGCGCGCGCTGTTCGACCGGCGGGCCCCGCGCGCCCCGATCGCCCTCGGCGATCTCTCCGCCCTCCCGCCCCTGCTGCCGGCGCCGGACGAGGCCGCGGCGCGGCGGGTCTTCGCGGCCCTCGGCATCGCCGACCATGCCGTGCCGATCGACCCGGCCGCCCTGCCTCCGCTCGCCTATCCGGTGGCGTTGAAGGCGGTCTCTGCCGAAATCGCCCACAAGACGGAGGCCAGCGCCGTGGCACTCGCCATCGCCGACGCGCCGGCGCTGCGCGCGGCGGCGGCCGACATGCGGGCGCGGCTCGGCGCGCGCATCAGTGGCTTCCTCGCCCAGCCGATGGTGCGTGGCGTCGCTGAGGCGCTGGTCGGCTACCGGCGCGATCCGCTGGTCGGCCCGGTCATTCTCCTCGGCGCCGGCGGCGTTCTCGCCGAACTATACCGCGATGTCGCCTTGCGCGTGGCGCCGGTCAGCGCGGCCGAAGCGATGGAGATGATCGCCGAGGTGAAGGGCCTGGCCCCGGCGCGCGGCTATCGCGGCCTGCCGAGGGGCGATCTCGCGGCGCTCGCGCAGGCCGTCGCCGCGGTCTCCCGACTCGCCGGTCTCGCCACGGTGCGCGAGGCGGAAATCAACCCCCTCATCGTGCTGCCCGAGGGAGGGGGCGTCGTCATGGCCGATGCGCTGCTTGTCTGCGATGGAACGGGCTGACCAGCGGCCCCGGCAGCGCCCGCTCCGCCACCTCCTCCAGCCGCTTGCCGTGGCGGTGCACCAGCACGGAGCCGAGAATGGCCCCGGCCACCGCCACGCCAAGCCCGACCAGCGCCACCGGCCCGAGCAGATGTTCGATGCGCCGGCCGAGGATATACGCGCCGCCGCCATAGGCCGTCACCCACAAGGCGGCGCCGGCCACGTTGCAGAGAAAGAAATGCCGCCACGGCATGCAGTTCACCCCGGCCAGCAGCGCCGCGAGCGCCCGCAGCAGCGCCACGAAGCGGCCGAAGAAGACGATCTTGCCGCCATGCAGCCGGAACAGGTACTGGCCGAGCTTGAGCCGCCGCTCCGTCAGCCCGGCGCGCTGTCCGTAGCGCAGCAGCAGCGCGAAGCCCGCCTCGCGGCCGATCCAGTAGCCGATATTGTCGCCGATCACCGCGCCGGCACAGGCGACGAGCAGCAGCAGCGGCAGGCTCATGGCATGGGTCGCACCGGCATAGACCGCCGCCGACACCAACGCCGTCTCCCCGGGCAGCGGCACGCCGAAGCTTTCCGCCATGATGATTCCGCCGACGATCCACACCCCGTACAGGTGGATCAGCTGGCTGACATGCGGGTGCAGCAGATGGAGCATCGGGGCCTTTCGGAGCGTGCGGCGAGCTGTATGGCAGAGGAAGATGACAAAGCGATGACAAGGGGCTAGTCGGGCGGCGAACCACCCTCTGGTGCGACATGCCGACCTGGAACCTGTTCGTCTACCATCTTCTCAACGCCGCCTCCCACCCCGCCCCGGCGGCGGTGACCGCCATGGCGCTGCTCGCCAACAGCCCGGTCATCGTGGTGTCGGCGTCGCTCGTGCTGCTCTGGGTCCGTGGCGCGCCCGCGCACCGGGCGGGCGTGCTGGCGACCGCGCTGGCGGTTCTCGCCGCCCTCGGCGTCAACCAGTTGCTCGGCCTGCTGTGGTTCGAGCCCCGCCCCTTCATGGTGCCCGTCGGCCACACGCTGATCACCCATGCGGCGGACAATTCCTTCCCCTCCGATCACGCGACCTTCATCTGGAGTTTCGCCGGCGGGCTGATCGCCAGCCGCGCCGCGCCCGGCTGGGGGCGGCTGGCCATCCTCTACGGCCTCGCCGTCGCCTGGGCGCGCATCTGGCTCGGCGTGCATTTTCCCATCGACATGCTGGGCGCCGCCCTGGTCGCCCTGCCCGCCGCCTGGTTCGCCCACGCCATCACCGCGCCGGTGCGCAGCCTGCTGCTTCCGCCCTGCGAGCGGCTCTACGAGGCGGCACTGCGCGCCCTCTGTCTGCCGCCGGCCCTGTTCCCGCGCCGCCCCATC
>JAGXAV010000028.1 GCA_018971455.1 Rhodospirillales bacterium | reverse complement strand
CCGGGCGCATGCGCTCGGCACTGGGCCTCGGCGCCGCGCATGGCAGCGGATTTCGCGGGACGCATGGGTCGATGGCGGGCCACGTCGTTCCTGCCATCGGTGCGCGTGGCGGCACTTTCGCGGCCCTGCTCGCCGCCCAGGGATTTGAGTGCTCGGCCGACGCGCTGGAATCCGAACGGGGCTTCGTCGCCGAGTTCAGCACCGGGGCCGATCTCGATCGCGCCATTACGGGCCTCGGCACGGCGTTCGAGCTGCTGGCCAATGCCTATAAGCCCTATCCCAGCGGGATTGTCGTCCACCCAACCATCGATGCTTGTCGCGAGATCGCCAAGCGGCGCGATCGCGCGATCCCTATCACGCGGGTTCGCCTCTCTCTCCACCCGCTCGGCCTGGCTCTTGCCGATCGCGTCGCTCCGGGCAACGAGATCGACGCTCAGATCAGCCAGCAGCACTGGGCCGCTGCGGTCCTCCTGGGTCATCGGCCCGGCCCCGATGTCCTGCGGCCCGCCTGCCTTTCCGATGACGCCGTCGCCAGGTTGCGACCGCTGATCGAGTTGGCCGGGGACGAAGCCCTCGCCCGCGACGAGGCGATCGCGGAGGTATGGAGCGGAACTGCGATGAAGCCCCTGCGTGCGCATATCCCGCATGCACGCGGAAGCTTAGCTCGGCCCATGACCGACGCCGAGCTTGACCGGAAATTTCTTGATCAGGCTGAACCGATCCTGGGGCCCGACCGCGCCGCGCGGTTGCTGTGCGCGTGCCGTGATCTGGCATCGGCGGATGATGTCGGCGCCACGCTCGCCGCCTGCATGAGAGCGTGACGGACGAGGCGCGTTAGAGGGCATCGTCCGCCCGGTACACATCTATGGTAAGCCGCGGCAGGGTCGCGAAATCCACCGGCGGCTGCCAGTTCGCGGCGATGTCCACGTTGCGATCGATCTCGGCGGCGGAGCGCATGCCGATCAGACCCGAGTGGATCCGCGAATCCGACAAAACAAAGCGAAGACCGACCTCGTAGGGATCGCGCGCCGCCGCCCACTCCGGCGCCAGGTAATGCAGCGTCAGCGGCAGAACGCCCGAGGTCATCGTGCGCATCGTCACCACCCCTGCCCCGGCCTTGCTGGCCGCGATCAGGAAATGGCGCGCGGCGGCCTGATAGATCAAATTATAGGCGATCTGGTAGACATCGATATCAGGCTCGTCGAGGAACGGTATTGCCGTCCACGGCTCCTCGGTGGTGAGGCCGATGAAGCCGATGCCGCCTTCCTTGCGCAGCCGGCGCAGCCCCGCCAGCGGCCCATTCGCGCCGAGGATGTGGGCGCGCTCGGAATCCGTGTACATGCGGCCATGGAGCTGCACGATGTCAATCCGATCTGTCCGCAGCCGGCGCAGGCTTTCCCGCACGCTGGCAACGGCACCATCGGCATCGAGTTCGAACCAGACCTTGCTGGCGAGCACGCATTCCGCGCGGCGCGTGCGCATCACCTCGCCGATCAGTGTCTCGCTATGGCCATTGCCGTAGAGCGGGGCGGTGTCGATGTAGTTGATGCCACGATCGAGGCCGTGATGCAGCGTGGCGACAATGCTGCGCTGCCCTTCCTCGCTGTACGGATCCCAATTGCCCGCGCGGTGCGCGTAGCCGAACGGCGCGCCGCCAATTGCGATCGGCGAGACGACGAGGCCGGTACGGCCGAGGGCGCGCGGCTTAAGTGGAGTCACGCTGGTAAAGGCCTCATGGCGACGCCGTCTCCTACTCCGCCGCGCGGACGATGCCTTCGTCCGCTTCTCCCGTCATCACCCGGAGCAGGGCGCCGATATCGGGCGACGCTGGGAGCCCATCCACCGTTGCGCGCAGGCGGGCGATCGTATCCGTAGGCAGCGGACGGGCCGCGAAGGTGAAGCAATCGTCGGCCTTCTGCACGAACTCCGCCTCCGACATCGGGTTGTTGGGATGGCCCCTGGGATGGTCAACGCGAGCCTCGATGGTCTCGCCGTCACGGAACCGCACGATCACGCGCGCCGGGGTGACGAACCGGCTCCAGTCGCGTTCGATCTCCTCGTCCACGTAGGGACGGACGCGCTTCGTCAACGCCAGCACCTCAGCACGCCTGACACCCGCGTCGGAGAAATTGCCGATGCCCAGCCCGCCATCGATCCACGCCGCAGCGACGGTGTAGGGGATGCTGAACTGCGCCTCCACGATGGTGCGAGGGGCGAGGCGGACTTCTTCCGGCACGCAGACCATCTGGTAGCCGGCGGCGGTGACGCCGACGCGAATCGATTCGATGTCGTCCGCCGGGCGGTTAGCCTGCGCACGCACGCGCAGGATGGCATCGACCGCCGTATGCACGTCACGGCAGCAGGGATAGGGCTTGTAGCTGAGGCCCGACAGCTCGAAGCGGCTGCCGAGACCATCGCGCACCAGTGCCGGATCGACCTTGCCATGGAGGTAGACGCGGATGAATCCGTCCGCGCCCTCGAAGACTTGCTGGGCGCCACGAATGCCCTTGCGGGCCAGCTGGACGGCGACGACCGCGGCCTGTGCCGCGAGGCCAGGCTGCAGCCGCTTCATCAGCGAGGCGTCGCGGGTGACCTGGTGGTTGCCTGAAACGGAGCTGTAGACGATGCCGAAGGCGTTGAGCATTTCAGCCTCGTTGAGACCGAAGGCGCGGCCGGCGGCGGCGGTGGCGCCAAAATACCCGAGCAGCGGCGTATAGATGAAGCCGCTCTCGATAAGGTCGATTTTGGTGGCGAGGCCGAGGCGTACCGTGGTCTCAAGCCCGGCGGCGACTGCCGCGATCAGGTCCGCGCCAGGGATGCCGCCACGCAGCTGCGCCGCTGCAAGGGCTGCGGGAATGGCCGTGACGCCGGCGTGCAGCACCGCCGCATCATGCGTGTCGTCATAGTCGCGCGCGTGGGAGATGCCGGCATTGGCCCAGGCGGCGTGATGCGCGGGGTATTTGCCCCCGAAGACCAGCATGTCTGCCTGCGCCGCCCCGCCCCATTCGCGAACCAACCCCGTCACCTCGGCGATGGCCGGAGCCGACGAGCCTGCCAACGCGCAGGCCAGCGTGTCGAACAGGTTGGTCTTGACGGCCTTCACCACGGCGGCGTCGAGCCGCGCCGCGTCGATCGTGGTGGCGAAGCGCGCAAGATCGACAGCGAGGTCGGTGTTGGTGGAACGGCTCTGGCTTCCGGCGACGGATGCTGCGGCCACTGCTTCCTCCATGTTTCGTATTTCCGCACTTATTCACGTATATTCGATCATCAAGGTTGATGCGCCGCCTGTCAAGGACGCGGCCCGGGCAGGTTGATACCCGAACTGCTTGACAGCTTGGCACCCTGGCGTATCTTGATCGTATATTCGGTTTATTTGTCGGATATCCGCACTTCTTGCACGGCGCCGAAATGGCTCACGCGCCGCCGATCATGTGAGGAGGGTCGCGTCATCGCCCAGCCGTGCCGCCGAGGAGGAACCGCGTGAACGAAAATTCCCTACCCGCCGCCACCACGTCCCTGCCGTTGCCACTGGCCGGCATCCGCGTGCTCGATCTGGGTCACGTGTTCCAGGGCCCCTATGCGACGTTCCTGATGGCGACCGCCGGCGCCGATGTCATCAAGATCGAACCACCAGGCGGCGACATGACCCGGCGGCGCGCGCGCGACGGTGACTACCCCTTCCGCGCGCTCAATGGCTGCAAGCGTGGGATTGTCCTTAACCTCAAGCATCCCCGCGGCCGGGATTTGCTGATCACGCTTGCCAAATCCGCCGATGTAATGGTCGAAAATTTTGCACCCACTGTCATGTCGCGCCTCGGCCTCGGGGCGGATGTGCTGCTGGCCGCCAACCCGCGGCTGATCTACGCCTCGGCCTCAGGCTTCGGGAGCACCGGGCCCTATGCCAACAAGCTGGCACTCGACCTCACCATCCAGGCGATGGGCGGGATGATGAGCACGACGGGTGAGCTCGGCGGGCGCCCGCTCAAGGCCGGGGTTCCGGTGGCGGATTTCATGTCCGGCGCGCATCTGTATGGGGCCATCGTCACCGCCCTGTTCGAACGCGAACGTACCGGCCGGGGGCGTGCCGTCGAGGTGTCGATGCTGGAGGCGATGTTTGCCCCCCTGCTGCCGGCCGCGGGGCACGCTTATGGCAGCCAGCACCCACCACGCCGAACCGGCAACCGCCATGTCGCCGATTCCTATGTTCCGTTCGACACCTTCGAGGCGAGCGATGGGTGGATCGCCATCGTCTGCGCCACCGACGAGCATTGGCTGAAACTGACCGAGGCAATGCAGCGGCCGGACCTCGCCGCTGATCCCGAGCTGCGCAAACTAAGTGGCCGGGTCGCGCGGATCGACGAGGTGACCGAGCAGATCGCCGCCTGGGCGCGCGGACATGGGCGCGAAGAGCTCGGCGCAATCTGCGAGAAATTCCGCATCCCGGCGGCGCCATTGCGGAATGTACAGGAAGTCCTCGACGACCCGCATTTGCGCGCCCGTGGTTTCCTCGCCGAATACCCCACCGAGGCGGGTCCGGTCGCGCTGCCCAACAGCCCGATGCGCTACCACGGCTCGGCTCTGCGGACGCTTTCGCCACCGCCGAGCCTCGGGGAGCACACGGCATCCGTGCTTGGCGAGCTTTGCGGGCTGGACGCCGACGCGGTGGCGGACCTGAAAAAGGAAGGCGCGATCGGCGGATGACACAAGCGAGAACATGATGCCTGACACCGAGCCTCTCTGGAGCAAGGACATCGCGGTCGAGACGATCAGCGGCACCGCGTTCCGCATGTACACCAAACGTCCGCGACGGATCGAACACCTGCTGGTGTTCGCACGCCATTGGGGAGAGCGGCCGCATCTGGTGCAGGGCGAGCGCGTGGTCGGTTTCGCGGGGTTGCTGCGGGCCAGCGCGGCGAAGGCCCGACTGCTTGCGACAAGCGGCGTGCGGCGCGGCGACCGCGTGTTGATCCTCGGATGGAACAGCGCCGACTACGTCGCCAATTTCTGGGCATGCGTGCGTCTCTCCGCGGTGCCCGTGCTGGGCAATTCCTGGTGGAGCGCCGATGAGCTCGCGTATGGACTGGAGCAACTCCAGCCGGTGCTTACGCTCGCGGACGAGCGGGGTGCCGCGCGGCTTCCCAGCGGCGCCATGCGCGCCGCGTGGGAGACCGATGAGCACGCACCTGACGACGCAGCCGCACCCATGGGCGCGCCGGACGTAACCGACGAGAATGAGCCCGCAGTCATCATCTTCACCTCCGGCACGGCAGGACGCGCGAAGGGTGTGGTTCTGGCCCACCGCTCGATCATCGCCACACAGCAGATGCTCCTGCACGTCACCCGGCGGCTTCCCTTCACGGCGGACCCGTCCTATGGCGAGGTGAACCTCCATACCGGGCCGCTGTTTCACATTGGTGGCGTCGGCGCGATGCTGCGCGGCGCGTTGCTCGGCAACACGCTGGTTTTCCCGCGCGGACGCTTTGATCCCGGAGAGACACTGGAGCTGATCGAGCGCTACCGGGTCCGGCGCTGGAACGCGGTGCCTACGATGGCGACGCGTCTGCTCGACCACCTCGATATCGGCAAGCGCAACCTCTCCAGCCTCGCCTCACTCACTCTCGGCGGCGCGCCGATCGGAGGCGACCTGCTGCGCCGCTTCCGCGAAGGGTTGCCCGGCGTGACCGCGACAGTGGCCACCGGCTATGGGCTCAGCGAAAACGCCGGCCAGGCAACGGCCGCATCCGGCAACGACACCGCACAGCGGCCGGGCACGACAGGACGACCGCTGCCGCTGGCGGAGCTGTCAATCCTGCCGCGGCCCGGCCTTCCGGATGGCGAGGTTCTGGTCCGCTCCCCGACGCAGATGCTCGGCTATTACGGCACGGCCGATTCACCGATCGATGCCGATGGCTGGCTGCATACCGGCGACCTCGGCCATATCGACGCCGATGGATATCTTTGGATAACCGGCCGTAGCAAGGACATCATTATCCGCGGCGGCGAGAATATCGCGCCGGCCGCCGTCGAGCAGGCCCTGACCGCAATCAATGGCGTGCTCGAGGCCGCGGTGTTCGGAGTGCCGCATCCCGATCTGGGCGAGGAGGTGATGGCGGTGGTGGTGACGCAGGCGCCACTCACGCCGCAATTTCTATCCGAACAGCTCCGATCACGAATTGCTACTTTTTCTGTGCCTAGTCGTTGGCTGATTCAAGCCGAGCCGTTGCCAACCAACCAAACCGGCAAGGTGGACAAGCCGGCGCTGGTCGCGCGCATCCGGGCCACGGCATGATATCGGTCTCGGCACGGGCGGTCGCCGGGCCGGAGACGCGGTTTGCGCCGACAATGATCGCGCGGCGCGAGCCAGGGTCGCACGACGTGGTGATCGACATCGCGTATGCCGGGATTTGCCACTCCGACATAGAGCACGCGCGCGCCCTGCGTGGCCGGCCGTATTACCCGCTTGTACCGGGCCATGAGATCGCCGGGACAGTTGCCGCTGTCGGCCAGGCCGTCACGCGGTTCGCGGTGGGCAATGCCGTCGGCGTGGGCAACATGGTCTGGTCTTGTCGGGCGTGCCCTTCATGCCAGCGGGGACTCGAGCAGTATTGCGAAGGGCAGCGAGTGTTGACTTACAACGCCCGCGATCGCGACGGATCGATCACGCAGGGAGGCTATTCCGAGAAGATCGTCGTCGACCAGGATTTCGTGATCCGCATCCCAGATGGCATGGACCTCGCGAGCGCGGCACCCCTGTTCTGCGCGGGCATCACGATGTACTCGCCCTTGCGCCATTGGAACGCTGGGCCGGGAATGCGCGTTGGCATCGTGGGCCTGGGCGGGCTCGGCCATATGGGGGTGAAGCTTGCGCGCGCCCTCGGAGCCGAGGTGACAGTGTTGGAGCTCGCCCGGGAAAAGCGCGCTGATGCGTTTCGCCTGGGCGCGACTCAATTCCTCGACTCGACCGATCCGGCATCTTTCGCCAGCAGCGCCGCGTCCTTCGATCTCATCATCTCCACGGTTCCCGGCAACGTCGATCTCGATGCCTTGCTGTCGCTGCTCGCGGCGGATGGAACACTGGTTTCCCTGGCCATCACCCCGCGCCCCCTGAGCTGCGAGGCGGTGTCGCTGCTGAACAATCGCCGCTCGCTCGCTGGAACGCGAAGCGGTGGCATTTCCGAAACACAGGAGATGATCGATTTCTGCGCAGCCCACGGTATCGCCGCCGAGGTTGAGGTCATCTCGGCCGACGACATCGATGCCGCCTATGAGCGACTTCTGCGCGGCGATGTGCGTTATCGGTTCGTCATCGACACCGCGACCATGCGCCTGGAGTTCGCGTGATGCCGCAAACGAGCAACGGCGTCAGCTATCACGTGGGAGGCACCGGCGACCCGACCTTGTTGCTGGTGCATGGCTTTGCCTGCGCGGGCGAGGATTGGAGCCACCAGCTTGCCGATCTGCGGAATGAATTTCGCTGCGTCACGCTCGATCTTCCAGGTCACGGCGCGTCGCTTCCGCCACCGGCGGTGACGCTCGCCGCTCTCGGCTCCGCGGTCAATGAGGTTCGCCGCGAAGCCGGACTGGGTCGGGTGATCCTGGTGGGTCACAGCCTGGGCGCGAAAATCATCCGGGAGGCTTACGCGGAACAACCTGCGGATGTCGCCGGCCTGGTGCTGATCGACGGGGCATTCTACGACAGTGACCGGCCCACGATGATCGCGCGTGCCTCGGCGCTGATCGATGCCGATGGGTTCGCCGCCTACGCGCGGAAGCATTTCGCGGGCATGTTTACCGTGGGCACCGCTCCGTCAATGAAGGCTCACATCGTCGACCGCACAATGCGGCTCGAGCCCGGCTTTGGCAGGACGCTGTATCTCGAGGCCGTCGGTTGGGATTCCTTGCGCGGCAAAGCGACGTTGCGGGCAATTAAGGTTCCCGTTCTGGTCCTGCAATCGACCCATCTTGGCGCCTCGCTCGAACGCGAGTCATTGGCGCGCGGCATGAAGAGCGACTTCATGAAACTGGTCGAACGCCTGGTGCCGGGTGCTGAGACACAGGTGATTGCCGGCGTGGGCCATTTTTCGATGCTCGAGGCCCCCCATGAAGTGAGCCAGGCGCTGCGCATGTTCGCTTCGCGCACGCACGGTCGGGAAATGCATGGCTGAACGTGCCAAACCGGCCCGACAGCCGGGCACGGAAGTCCCATAACCCAAAAATATCGGGAAGGAACGTCGGTGAACAAGATCAAGAACTCACTCATCGCAGCGACCGGCTTGCTGGCCGTGCTCGCCGCCGCAAGCGCGAGCGCCGCGACACTCAAAATCGGCGTGATTGCGCCGTTGACCGGCGGTGGTGCGCCATGGGGGAAGGCAAGCGCCGAGGCCATGCGCATCGCGGCCGAAAAATACAACGCGAATGGCGGCATGACGGTCGGCGGCAAGACCTACCAGATCAAGGTGATCGCCTACGACGACCAGTACAAGGCCTCTGGTGCCGTTGCCGCCTACGACCGCCTGCGCGATCTCGACGGCGTGCATATCATGCTCATCTTGACCTCACCGGCCGCGGTGTCGCTGCGGCAGTCCGTCGAGGCGGATCACATCGCTGCAATCTGCGCCTGCGCGTCACCCCAAGCGGTGACGAAAGACTCCAAGTTCATGATGCGAATCAACAGCACGCCCGACGACTACCTGCCGGGCATGATCAAGTGGCTCGCCGATCACGTGAAGCAGCGGCGCCTGGTACTCGTCAACCCGAATGATGAGGTGGGCCAGCCCTTCGCGAAGCAGCTTTCGCCTCTCTACAAGAAATACGGTTTCGAGATTCTCGACACCCAGTTCTACGACCGGGATACCACGAATTTCGAGCCCCTCATTACCCGCATTCTCTCCAGGAAGCCGGATGTTATCGACCTTGGCGGCACCCCGCCCGGAACCTCCGGCCTCGTCGTGCGGCAGATCCGCGAACTCGGCTACTCCGGCCTTCTGATCAAGACCGCCGCACCGAGCCCGCACGAGATCGTCGCGGCGGCGGGCAAGAAGGCGGCGGAGGGAATGCTCGTCAATCTCTTCGCGGACCCATCAAATGCCGGTTTCAAGCACATTGCCGCGGAGTACAAAAATGCCGAAGGCCAGCAGCCGAACGAGATGATCGTCCCCATCTACGACGGCTCCGCTGTGCTGTTGCGTGCGATTGAGCTCTCTGGCGATCCCACCAACACCAGCAAAGTCATCGCCGCATTCCGAAAGGCATTGCCGATGACATCGGTGCAGGGCGACGAGTTGGTTCTGGGCGGAATGAACACGATTGGGGCGAATCGCGAGGTGCTGTCGACCGAATATATCGGCACCATCCGCGACGGCGAGCCGGTGGTGCTGGGTAAGTTCCGGTGACGCAGCGCCCGCTGAAGGGGTCTCGCACGTGCGCCTGAACGGCAAAGCCGCCATCGTGACCGGTGGCGGATCGGGCATCGGCCAGGGCATCGCGCTCGCCTATGCGCGCGAGGGTGCCGATGTCGTGGTGGCCGACATCAATCTGGCGGGTGCTCAATCGACGGCCGCGGAGATCAGTCGGGCGGGTCGCAAGGGAATTGCGATCCGCACCGACGTCTCCGATCCCGACGCGGTGCAGGCCCTGGCCGACGAAGCTGTCGCGGCGCTCGGCCGGATTGACGTGCTCGTCAACGTGGCCGGCATCACGATACCTCTGCCAATTCTGGACACGACACCGGAGCATTGGGACCGTGTTCTCGACGTCAATCTCAAGGGCACTTTTCTCTGCCTTCAGGCAGCGGCCCGGCAGATGGCCGTGCAGGGCGGCGGGGCCATCATCAACACCACCTCTGTCCTCGGCCTCCATGCCAGGCGAAGCCGAGGCGCCTATTGTGCCTCAAAGGCTGGCATCATTATGCTGACCCGGACTGCGGCATTGGAATTCGGATCACTCGGAATCCGGGTGAACGCCATCGCCCCCGGTTCGATCGAGACTCCATTGATGAATAGCGCGCCAGCCTCGCGCGAGGAATTGGCGCGGAAGGCCGCCGCAATCCCACTCAAGCGGCGCGGCACTGCCGCCGACCTGACCGGTCCCGCAATTTTTCTTGCGTCCGACGATGCGCTCTACGTGACCGGCGAGGTCGTGGTCGTCGATGGCGGCATGACCGCAGGGATCGAGTAGGTCATGCCGATCGCGATGAGATCCGTACCCCTATCCCGGTCCGTCAGCACTAATCGAAGCGAGCTCGCAAACTGGACCGGCGAGACCTCCTACGCACCTTGCTCACAACAAGCGAGCTCAATCGCACCAACAGAAGGAAACATGTTCATGTTCATACGGCGCCACCTGACATTGCTCGCACCAGGCCTCGCGTTGCTCGCCGGCCTGACGGCCGCGGCACCCGCCCGGGCCGATACCATCAAGATCGGGTTGATTGCCCCGCTAACGGGTGGCGGTGCCCCGTGGGGCAAGGCCGAGGAGTGGGCGGGCAGGATTCTGGCCAGCGAGATCAACGCCAAGGGCGGGCTCGATGTCGGCGGGAAGAAATACCAGATTGAAGTAATTCCCTACGACGACCAGTACAAGGCCGCCGACGCCATCGCCGCCTACAACCGTTTGCGCAACGTGGATGGCGCAAAATACATGGTGGTGCTGGCGACCCCCTCGACGCTGGCGCTGAAGCAGACGATCGAGGCGGACAACGTGCTGGCCCTTACGAGTTCCGGCACCGTCAAGGCGGTCTCACACGACGACAAGCACCTCGTCCGCGCATTCAGTGTGAACGCCGACTACATTCCGCCATTCTACGCCTGGTTGCGGGATCACCTGAAGGAACGCAGGGTCGCAATCGTCGACCCCAACGATGCTTCCGGATGGGACGCGACGAATGTCTCTGAGGAGTTTCTGAAGAAAGCCGGGTTCACGGTCGTCGACAAGGAATTGTTCGAACGAACCCAAAATGACTTCTCGCCCATGATAACGCGAATCATGAGCAAAAAAGTTGACATTATCGAGCTCGCGTCAACGCCCCCTACGACGGCGGGCATTATTGTCCGCGCCGCCCGCGAGCTGGGGTTCAAGGGCCAGATCATCAAGGGCGGCGGCCCCTCGCCGCAAGACATCATCAATGCCGCCGGCGCGAAGGCCGCCGAAGGCATGTACAATCTGCTCTATGTCAACCAGGCCAGCCCCGGCTTCCAGCGCCTCGCCGCCGAATACAAGAAGCATGTCGGTCAGGAGCCGAATGAGCTGATCGTTTCATTCTACGATGCCATGAACGTCATGATCCATGCCATCCAGAAGGGTGGCGACCCCAATGACCCGATGAAGGCGAGGGCTGCATTCGGCCAGGTTCTGCCGATGCAGTCGGTGCAGGGCGTCCCGCTCAACTATGGAGGCATGGCCACGACCGGAGCACTGAATGAGATCCTGACAGTGGGCTTTGTCGGCCAGCTCCACGACGGCAAGGTGGTCATTCTCGATATGATTC
>JAGXAV010000532.1 GCA_018971455.1 Rhodospirillales bacterium | reverse complement strand
CGATGCCGATCGTGGCATTGGGGGCGAGCCATCCGAGGCCGGGCGCGGCGCGCATCAAGGCGGGGCGTCCACCGGCTCATCGGCCACGGCGGCGGTCTGCTCGGCGCGCAGCGCCTCCACCCGCTCGGCCAGGGCGGGGTCGGCCAGGGCGAGGATGGCGGCGGCCAGCAGGGCCGCGTTGATGGCGCCGGCGCGGCCGATGGCCAGCGTGCCGACCGGCACCCCGGCCGGCATCTGCACGATGGAGAGCAGCGAATCCATGCCCTTCAGGGCGTGGCTTTCCACCGGCACGCCGAGCACCGGCAGGCTGGTGAAGGCGGCCGCCATGCCGGGCAGATGCGCCGCCCCGCCGGCGCCGGCAATGATCACCCTGATGCCGCGGCCGCGCGCCGTCTTGGCGTAGGCCGCCAAGCGGTCCGGCGTGCGATGGGCGGAGACGATGCGCCGCTCATGCGCGATGCCGAGCCGCTCCAGCGTCTCGGCGGCGTGGCGCAGGGTGGTCCAGTCCGACTGGCTGCCCATGATGAGGCCGACCAGGGGGGCGGTGTGGGGCATGACGGCTCAGGCGATGCTGTCGGGGATGAGGTGGGATTCGAGCCAGGCGAGCTCGTCCTTGAGCAGCAGCTTGCGCTTCTTGAGGCGCTGCAGATGCAGCTGGTCCACCGGCCCGGCCTCGACGAGGCGCGCGATGACGGTGTCGAGGTCGCGGTGTTCGCTGCGCAGTTCGTGCAGCTTGCGCAGCAGGGAGTCGCGGTCGGTCAGCATGTCGCCTTCTACCATGCCGTGCGCGCGGCGGTCACGTTTAAGGATGGCGGGCCGATGACGTCGATTCGCATGGCAAAGTCCACCGCGCCTGCGTTACGCTTTCTTTGCACTCCTTCGGCGAGGCTCGCCCCGTCGGCCGGGTGCCGGCATCTGACGATACGTAACAGGAGCCATCATGAGCCTGCAGTCGCGCATCGAGAGTCTCAAATCCCGCCATGCCAGCCTGGAGCGCAGCATCGCCGACGAGGATCTCCGCCCCAGGCCCGACACCGCGAACCTGACCCGTCTGAAGCGCGAAAAATTACGATTGAAAGAGGAAATGCAACGCCTTAGCGAGGCAACGCCCCAACACTGACCGCTCTCATCACTGACCGCCCCGGTTTCTGACGGGCCCGCCATCGCCCGCGCGGCCGGGGGGAGCCGCTTTGCGGCTGGCTGCCAGCGCTGCGGCCAGCTGCCTTGCGGCGTCCGGCGCGCGGGCGGCTGGCACCGTGGCGAACCCGGCGACCAGTCCCGCCCCCTCGGGCGCACCGCTGAAATAGGCGGCGAGCGGCGAGACGGCGAGGCCGCGGGCGCGCGCGGCGCGCACGCAGGCGGCCTCGTTCGTGCCGGGGGGCAGTTGCAGCACCAGATGCAGCCCGCCCGGGGCCGCCAGGGGGCTGACGGCGGGGCAGTGGCGCGCCAGCGCGGCGAGCAGCACCTCGCGCCGGTGGGCGTATTCGGTGCGCATGCGGCGGATATGCGGCGCGAGGCGGCCCTGGCGGATGAACTCGGCCAGCACCGCCTGCACCAGGCTTGGCGGACCGCGATCCATCAGGGCGCGGGCGCGCAGGAAGGCCGCGGCGAGCGGCGCGGGGACCACCGCGAAGCCGAGGCGCAGCGCCGGAGCCAGGGTCTTGCTGAAGGTGCCGCAATAAATCACCCGCCCGGCGCGATCGAGCGAGGCGAGCGGCGGCAGGGGCTTGCCGGCCCAGCGGAACTCCGAATCGCAATCATCCTCCAGCACCCAGGCCTCGGCGCGCGCCGCCCAGTCGAGCAGCGCGAGGCGCCGGCCGACGGGCAGGGCGCCGCCGGTGGGCGTGGCGTGGGAGGGTGCGACCAGGGCAAGCCTGGCCTGGGGGGCTGTGCCAATCCCGGCGGCGACATCGAGCCCCTCGGCATCGCTCGCCACCGCCACCAGCGCCGCGCCCGCCGCGCGCAGCGCACCGCGCCCGGCGATGTAGCCCGGCTCCTCGACCCAGGCGGCGTCGCCGGGGTCGAGCAGCAGGTCGGCCGCGACCCGCAGCGCCTGCTGCGTGCCGGCGGTGACCACGATGTGGTCGGGATCGGCGAGCAGGCCGCGGGTGGCGGCGAGGTGGGCGGCAATTTCGCGGCGCAGTTCGGGGACGCCCTGCGGGTCGGGGTAGGTCGATTGCTCCGGCGGCAGGCGGCGCAGCACCCGCGTGGCGCAGCTTGCCCAGGCCGCGGTGG
>JAGXAV010000531.1 GCA_018971455.1 Rhodospirillales bacterium | reverse complement strand
GCGACGCCCCGGGCCGGCCGAGCGTGGCGACGCCAACCGCCGAGAGCACCGTGATCACCACCACCGTCATGCCCGACTGGCACCAGTTGAACGCCACCGCGTAGCGCAGCCACGCCGCCTCGCGCTGCCATCTCTGCGCGAGGAAGTGCGAGACCACGGCCGGCGCCAGCAACGCCACCAGGCTGGCCAGCGCGTCGGCCAGCGCGCCCACCGGGTTGCCGGCCAGCAGCCGGAACACGGCGCCCACCAGCGGAAAGGCAAGCAGCGGCGCCAGGCTGTTGAGGAAGCCCTGGGAGGTCGCGGGGAAGCAGGCGAACCCCTCCGTGCGGAAACGCGCCAGCAGGACCATGCCGCGCAGGACAGACGGCTTTCCCGCGGCCTCGCTCACACGCCGAAATCCGTCAGCACGCACCGATAGATCCCGGCGAGCGCACGCAGCTCGGCCACCGGCGCGCATTCGTCGATCTGATGCATGGTGCTGCCGACCAGTCCGAACTCGGCAACCGGGCAGTGCCGCGCAATGAAGCGCGCATCCGACGTGCCGCCCCCGGTGTCCAGCCGCGGCGCAACACCGCTGGCGCGCGCTACCGCCGCCCGCAGCGTCTCCACCGCGCCGCCGGGTGCGGTGAGGAAACTCTCGCCGCTGATGGCGATGTCGATCTCGGTACGCTCGGCATGCTGGGCCAGCGTGGCGCGCAGCCAGGCCGACAGCCCGGCGCCGGTGTGCATGTCGTTGAAGCGGATGTTCAGCTTCGCCCGCGCCACGCCGGGGATGACGTTGGTCGCCGGATTGCCGACATCGATGCTGGTCACCTGCAAGGTCGAGGGCTCGAACCATTCGCTGCCGGCGTCGAGCGGTGCCGCGGTCAGTGCGGCCAGTGCCCTGATCAGCCGGTGCACCGGGTTGTCGGCGCGCTGCGGATAGGCCGCGTGGCCCTGCGTGCCGTGCACGGTGATGGCGGCATTGAGACTGCCCCGCCGGCCGATCTTGATCACCTCGCCGAGCCGGGCCGGATTGGTGGGCTCGCCGACCAGGCAGAAATCCGGAACCTGGCCGTGCTCCTCCATCCATTCCAGTACCTTCACCGTGCCGTCGGTCGCCGGGCCCTCCTCGTCGCCGGTGATCAGCAGGCTGATCGAACCGCGCGGCGCGCCGCCCTGCAGATGGTCCGTGCAGGCGGCGACGAAGGCGGCGATCGCGCCCTTCATGTCGCAGGCGCCGCGCCCGTAGAGCACGCCGTCGCGCACCTCGCCGGCGAACGCGCCGCTGCGCCAATTGTCGCCGCCCGCGGGCACCACGTCCGTGTGTCCGGCAAAGCACAGATGCGGCCCGCCGCTGCCGATGCGTGCGAAGAAATTCTCGATCGCGCCGAAGCGCAGCCGCGTCACCGTGAAGCCGAGGGCCTCGAGGCGGGCGGCCAGCACCGCCTGCGCGCCGGCATCCTCCGGTGTCACCGAGGCGCAGCGGATGAGCGCCTGCGCGAGCGGCAGCGGATCGGTCAATCGCGGAGCAATTCGTTGATCGAGGTTTTCGCCCGCGTCTGCGCATCGACGCGCTTGACGATCACCGCGCAGTAGAGCCCCGGCCCCGGCGACCCGTCGGGCAGCGGCTTGCCGGGCAGGGTGCCGGGCACCACCACCGAATAGGCCGGCACGCGGCCGAGGAACACCTCGCCGGTGGCGCGGTCGATGATTCTGGTCGAGGCGCCGAGATAAACGCCCATGGACAGCACCGCGCCGCGCTCGACGATGACGCCCTCGGCCACTTCCGAGCGCGCGCCGATGAAGCAGTCATCCTCGATGATCACCGGATTGGCCTGCAACGGCTCCAGCACGCCGCCGATGCCGACGCCGCCGGAGAGGTGGCAGTTCGCGCCGATCTGCGCGCAGGAGCCGACCGTGGCCCAGGTATCGACCATGGTGGCGCGGCCGACATGGGCGCCGACATTCACGAAGCTCGGCATCAGCACCACATTCGGCGCGATATAGGCGGACCGGCGCACCACCGCCCCCGGCACGGCGCGGAAGCCAGCCTCGCGGAACCGGTTGGCGCCCCAATCGGCGAATTTCAGCGGCACCTTGTCATAGGCGCCCGCGGCGGTCTGCATCGGCGCCGAATCGTGCAGCCGGAACGACAGCAGCACCGCCTGCTTGAGCCATTGGTTGACCCGCCAGCCGCCGTCATGCGGCTCGGCGACGCGCGCCGTGCCGCGGTCGAGCATGTCCAGCGCGGCATCC
>JAGXAV010000530.1 GCA_018971455.1 Rhodospirillales bacterium | reverse complement strand
TCGCGCATGCCCTGGCCTTCGAACTGGAACACGCCGCCCGCATCGCCACGCTGCAGCATCTCGTAGGTTCGCCGGTCATCGAGCGGCAGCGTGTCCAGCGAGACGTCAATGCCCTCGCGCGCCAGGTAATGCACCGCCCTTTGCAGAATGGTCAGCGTGGAGAGACCCAGAAAGTCGAACTTCACCAACCCGGCCTGTTCCACGTATTTCATGGAATACTGCGTGACCAGCGCATCGGATTTGACATCGCGGTAGACCGGAACCAGATCGATCAGCGGCCGATCGCCGATCACCACGCCGGCGGCATGGGTGCTTGCGTGGCGATAGAGGCCCTCGAGCTGAAGTGCGATCTCCATCAGCCGCCGCAGCGCCTCGTCGTCGCTGCGCATCTGCTGGAGCTTCGGCTCGCCCTCGATCGCCTGCTGCAAGGTCACCGGCTTGGCGGGATTGTTCGGGATCAGCTCGGCAACCTTGTTGACCTGCCCGTACGGCAGACCGAGCACGCGGCCGACATCGCGGATCGCCGCACGCGCCTGGAGCTTGCCGAAGGTGATGATCTGCGCCACCCGATCGGAGCCATACTCCCGGCGCACGTAGTCGATCACTTCGTCACGCCGGTCCTGGCAGAAATCGATGTCGAAATCCGGCATCGAGATGCGCTCGGGGTTGAGGAAGCGCTCGAACAGCAGGTTGAAGGGAAGCGGGTCGATATCCGTGATGGTCAGAGCCCAGGCCACCACGGAGCCCGCGCCGGAACCGCGGCCCGGCCCCACCGGAATCCCCTGCGCCTTGGCCCATTGGATGAAATCGGCAACGATCATGAAATAGCCCGGGAAGCCCATCTTGGCGATGACGCCAAGCTCGAACTCCAGCCTCTCGCCGTAGGCCCGCCGTGCCGCGCCATCCACGCCGCGCGCCGCCATGCGCCGTTCCAGCCCCTCCAGCGCCATGGCGCGCAGCGTCTCCTCCTCGGTGGTGCCGGGCCGCACCTTGGGGCAGATCGGCAGCTGCGGCTTGCGCGTTTCGGCCATCACCGCACAGCGCCGGGCGATCGCCAGCGTGTTGTCGCAGGCTTCAGGCAGGTCGGCGAACAGCGCGCGCATGGCCGCCGCCGGCTTGAACCAGTGCTCCGGCGTCACCCGCCGGCGGTCGCGCTCGGCCAGCGTGCGGCCCTCGGCGATGCAGAGCAGCGCATCATGCGCCTCGTGCATTTCGGGGCGCGCGAAGAAGCAGTCATTGGTGGCCACCAGCGGCAGGCCGGCCGCGTCGGCCAGCGTGATCAGCCCGGGCTCCACGGCACGTTCCAATGCCGTGTCGTGGCGATGAAGCTCCACCACGGCCCGATCGCCAAAGGCCTCGGCGAGGGCCGCGAGCAGCGCCGTGGCCTCCGCGGTCTGCCCTTCGCCGAGCAGGCGCGCGAGCGGGCCGGTGCTGCCGCCGGTCAGCAGGATCAGGCCCCCGGCATGCTCGGCAAGCGCCGGCAGCGCCAGTTGCGGCTTCAGCCCCGGCTCGGTGTCCAGAAAGCCGCGCGAGGACAGGCGCTGCAGATTCGCGAACCCCTCGGCGTTCTGCGCCAGCAGCACCAGCGGGTCCGGCGCCAGGCGCGGGTTGTCGGCGCGCGCCAACCCGATCTGGCAGCCAATGACAGGCTGCACACCCCGGGCGATGCAGGCCTGGCTGAACTCCAGCGCGCCGAACAGATTGCCGGTGTCGGTCAGCGCCACGGCCGGCATGGCCGCATCGCTCGCCAGCGCGGCCAGCTTGTCGGCCTTGATGGCGCCTTCGCTCAGCGAATAGCTGGAATGGGCGCGCAGGTGAACAAAATCGGCAGGGGGCACCGGGAGCGACTCCATGGCGTGGCGGCTGCGCCGACGAGCGGGCGACTATACCCGCCAGCCGGCGGCAGGCGAAGGCATGCCGGGCCGCGTCGTTGCGGTGGGCGAGGCCGCGCGAAGCCCTGGTCCCCGGTTCAGCAGGCCACGATCCGCCCTTCATGCAGCGTCACCGTACGGTCCATCCGCGCCGCCAGATCGGCGTTGTGGGTGGCGATCAGCGCGGCCACCCCGTGGGTGCGCGCGGTCTGCAACAATTCCTCGAACACCAGCGCCGCGGTGCCGGCATCGAGATTGCCGGTGGGTTCGTCGGCGAGCAGGATCATCGGGGCATTGGCCAGCGCGCGCGCGATGGCGACGCGCTGCTGCTCGCCGCCGGACAGCTTGCCTGGCAGGTGGCCCACCCGCGCC
>JAGXAV010000027.1 GCA_018971455.1 Rhodospirillales bacterium | reverse complement strand
GCGCCAGATGCGCCCGGACCGCTTCGAGGACCTGATTGCCGCAGTGGCGCTGTACCGCCCGGGGCCGATGGCCAATATTCCCGCCTATTGCCAACGCAAGCACGGCGAAGCCTGGCAGGCGCCGCATCCGGAAATTCACGATATCCTGGCCGAGACCTACGGCATCATGGTCTATCAGGAACAGGTGATGCAGATCGCCCAGCGCATGGCCGGCTACAGCCTGGGCGCCGCCGACCTGCTGCGCCGTGCGATGGGCAAGAAGATCCGCAGCGAAATGGACGCGCAGCGCAAGACCTTCGTCGAGGGCGCTACTGCGCGCGGCATCGACGAGGCGAAGGCGGTCGAGGTGTTCGAGCTGATGGCAAAATTTGCCGATTACGGCTTCAACAAATGCCACTCTGCGCCGTACGCCCTGGTTGCCTACCAGACCGCCTGGATGAAGGCGAACCATCCCGAGGCGTTCATCGCGGCCTGCATGTCGCTGGCGATCAACAACACCGACAAGCTCGCGGCCCTGCGCCAAGAGGCGGGGCGCATGGGCATTCGTATCCTGCCGCCCGACATCAACCGCTCGGAGGCGGATTTCATTCTCGAGCGGGGCGAGGAGGGGAAGCTGGCCATCCGGTATGGCCTCGCCGCGGTCAAGAAGGTCGGCTTTGCGGCGATGAAGAGCGTGGCCGAACTGCGCGCGGGCGCGCCGTTCACCGACATTGCCGATTTTGCCGCCCGTGTGGATCCACGCCAGATCAACAGGATGCAGCTCGAGAATCTCGCGCGCGCGGGCGCGTTCGACGGGCTGGAGCCGGTGCGCGCCCGTGTCTTTGCGGCCGCCGAGACCATCTTGCGGCGTGCGCATGCGACCAGTGAGGAAAAAGAAAGCGGGCAGATCGGCCTGTTCGGCGCGACCGGCCGGCCGGAGAATCTGCGGCTTCCCGAGGTTCCGGAATGGGACCCGATGGACCGCCTCGGCTTCGAGGCCGAGGCCGTCGGCTTCCATCTCACCTCCCATCCTCTCGATGCCTATGCCCAGACGCTGCGCCGCCTCGGCGTGGTCGTGAGCAGCGGGCTCGAGGCGCGCGCCCAGGCCGGAGCCGCGCGGTTGCGGGTTGCCGGCACCGTCGTGAGCATCAAGGAGCGTATCACCCGGACCGGCAGCCGCATGGCCTGGGTGCGGCTTTCGGATTCAGGCGGCTCGTATGAGGTCACCTGCTTCAGCGAGGTTCTGGCACGCGCCCGCGACTTGCTCGGTGCGGGAAACTCGGTGCTGGTGACAGCGGATATCCGGCTGGAGGGGGAGGCACTGCGCATCACGGCACAGGATGTCGCGGCCCTCGACGATGCCACCCGCGAAGCCGGTGCGGGAATGCGGGTGTGGCTGCAGAAGACGGAGGCGGTGGCGCATATCCGCAATCTGCTGGACCGCGAGGGCAGGGGGCATGGCCGCGTCATTCTGGTGCCGCGTGTCGCGGCCGCGCAGGATGTGGAAATCACCCTGCCGGGCAAATTCAACGTCACCCCCAGGCTGGCGCACGCGCTGAAGCTCCTGTCGGGCGTTGAGCGGGTCGAGGATATCTGACCCGGCCGTGCGCGTCGCGACCGGCCCTGCTTCCGCCGGCGATCTGCGCCGGGTGGGGGGACATGATCGCCTGGCGGCATCGCAGCCACTGGGCGGTTCGCTATCAGACAGTCGAGGAACGTCATGATGCATAGTGCGGCAAGCCGGGCAGCGCGAATTCTCGGGACGATCAAAAGCAATACGGCCCTCCTGTTCTGGGACCCGGAGCGGTTTGGACGCAATCTGCTTCAGGTCACCAACCCGCGGCTATTCGAACAGCGCCTGGTTGACATCATGAACGCCGTCCCGATGCATGTTCGCGTCGACCCGGCGCCGGACGCGCCAGTCCGGCTGAATGTTCTGGATTCCGCATGGTCGAAATCGGGGATGACGGGAGGGCCGAACACCGTCATCAACCTCGCCCTTCGTGTCGCGCAACGCGGCATTCCGGTGCGCCTGATCTCCACCGTCCAGGCCGCCACGATTGATCCGGCGTGGTTTCGCAACCACGCGGGCTCGCTTCTCGGCGGGCCGGACGTGCCCGAGATATCGATCGCAACCGCGGCGGACCCGAACAACCCCTTGCCGCTCGGCCATCGGGACGTATTCCTCGCCACCCATTGGTCAACGGCGCAGCAGCTGAAGCCGGTGCTTCCGCAACTGCCCATCCGCGAATTTTTTTACATGCTGCAGGAATTCGAGCCGGCTTTTTATCCGTGGTCCGGAAATTTTGCGCTGGCGCTGGAGACGTACGGCATGGATTTCTGGCCGATCATCAATGAGGCCATGCTGGCCGATTATCTGTTCAGCCAGCCCCTCGGACGGCTCATGGATGGCGTGATCCGGGATCGCGCTGTTGTGTTCGAGCCGGCCGTCGACAAGGACGTGTTTTTTGTCGGACCGCCGGATGCGCGGCCACGGCCGAAGCGCCTGCTGTTTTATGCGCGGCCGACCAACACGCGAAACATGTTTGGCCTCGGCCTCATGGCCCTGCGCCATGCCGCCGCCTCTCCGGCCTTCGCGGGATGGGAGTTCCTGTCGATCGGAAGCCGAGGCAGCGTGCCGGATCTCCAGCTGGGGCATGGACACGTGCTGCGCCGCGCGCCGTGGGTGGATTATGCGGGCTATGGGGATTTGTTACGCCAGGCGGATTTGCTTTTTTGTCCGATGCTGTCGCCCCATACCAGTTATCCGGTCCTGGAGATGGCGGCGTGCGGAGGATTTTCGGTCACCAACACCTTCGCGACGAAGACGCAGGGCAAGATCGCGGCCCTGTCGCCCAATATCATTGCCGTGGAGCCCACGCTCGAGGGGTTTGCGGCCGGCCTGGTCGAGGCTGCCGGAAAAGTCGCCGACGGTCTCCCGCGCCATTCGGCATTGAACATGGCGCGGGACTGGGCGGCGACGCTGGACCCCGCGGCCTCCCGGGTCGTCGATATCATCCGGTCGATGCAGGGGGCGATGTGACGTCCTCGCGGCCATCGGCGCGCAAAACGGGAAGGGCCGGGTGAGCGGCCGCCATGTGCCACGCAATTTGCGGTCAACCAGAAGCAAATTTCACAATGGCGGAGAATTGAGCGGGTCTTGGCCTATCCCGCCCCGGGCTGCGTGGCGCCGGGAAAGCCAAGCTCTGCCGATAGCCGCTGCGCCGCCTCGCGCACCTGCGCCGCCTTCTCCTGGACGTTGTGCAGGGAGAGGCGCCAGATCGGCCCGGAAACGCCGATGACGCCGGTGACCTTGCCGGTGAAATCGCGCACCGGCACGGCCACGCAACGGACTTCGGGATCGAACTCGCCGTCGTCGAAGGCAATGCCGGTGCGCCGGATCTCGTCGAGCTGCTGGCGAAGCTGGTCGGCGTCGACCACGGTTTTCGGCGAAAGCGGGCGCCGCTCGACAATTGCGAGGTAACGCTCAAGCTGGGCCGGATCGAGCGAGGCGAGCAGCGCCTTGCCGAGCCCGGTGCAGTAGGCCGGCCGCAGCAGCCCGACATTGCTGACCATCTGGAATGCGCCGGCGCCCGGGGTCTTGGCGAGCACGACCACGCTGTCGCCTGACCAGACGCCGAAATGGCCGGTCTCGCCGGTTGCCGCGGACAGCCCCTCCAGCACCGGCGTCACCACGCCGACAAGCTCGACATCGTCGCGCGCGGCAGCCGCCAGCGCGAAGAGCGGCCGGCCGATGTGGTAGCGCCGGGTCTCGCGCTGCTGCTTGACGTAGCCCAGCGAGACCATCGTCTGGATCAGATGAAAGGCCGTGCTGTTGTGCAGGCCGAGCCGCCGGCCAAGCTCGGAGAGGGCAATGCCGTCGCGGCTGCGCGCGACCTCTTCCAGAATGGCGAAGGCCCGCTCGATGGATTGGATGCCGCCCCGCTCGCGCGCCTCCTCCTCGGGGGCGCCGGCGGCGAGCCGGGTGCCGGCTTTGGCTGAGGCCATGGGAACCTGTCTCCAAGAAAGTCGCGCATCGCGTCGAAAACCCGCCGGGGGCCGGCGCTGGGCAGCCATCCTAGCGGGGGGCCGGGCTTTCCCGGAACGCTTCCCCCGCTTGTGATTTCACAGTATTGCATGATATGCAGCAATGTTGAATGATCGATCGGGCAAGGGGGGCACCATGGCACGCATGAAGGGTGGCGAGCTCATCGCCGAGTTCTTGGCCCGCGAAGGCATCGAGCACGTCTTCGGCCTGTGCGGCCACGGCAACGTCGGCATGCTCGATGCGCTGCATGCCGTGCGTGACCGTGTCCGCATGATCTCGCCGCGCCACGAGCAGACCGCCGGGCACATGGCGGATGCCTATTTCCGCGTGAAGCACAAACCTGCCGCCACGCTCACCTCCTGCGGGCCGGGCTCGGCCAATCTGGTGATGGCGTTGGCCAATGCCTACGCCGATTCCTCGGCCTTCCTGGCGCTGACCGCCAATGTGCCCACCCAGCAATTCAACCGCGGCCCCTTCCAGGAGCTGTATCGGCAGAAGGAGGCGGATTTCCCTTCGGTCTGCCGTCCGGTGGTCAAGCGCAGCTTCCAGCCCACCCGGGTCGAGATGCTGCCCTCGGCGTTGCGGCTGGCGACCGACACCATGCTCGGCGGCCGCCCCGGTCCGGTGCAGGTCGATATCCCGTTCAATCTGTTCCAGGAGGAGGCGGATGTCGCGGTCGAGCCCAGCTCGCAGGCAACCACGGCGCGCCGCTCCGGTGCCGCCCCGGATGACGTTGCCGCCGCCGCCGCGATGCTGCGCCGCGCCGAGCGCCCGGTGCTGTTCATCGGCCATGGCGTGACGCTGTCCGAGGCGGCGGGCGAATTGGTGGCGCTGGCGGAACGGCTGACCATTCCGGTGATTTCCTCGCCCAACGGCATGGGCTGCATGCCCATGGCGCACCCGCTCTCGCTCGGTTTCATCGGGCGCAACGGCGTGTTCGCCGCCAACCAGGCCGGGCGCCATGCCGATCTGGTGCTGGCGATCGGCGCGCGCTTCGACGACCGCTCCGCCTCGTCATGGATCGAGGGGTATTCCTGGAACTTTCCCGCGGCAAAGCTCGTGCAGGTCGATCTCGACGTCACCGAGATCGGGCGCAACTACACGGCCGATCTCGGCATCGTCGCCGACGCGAAGGTGTTTCTGCGCCAATTGCTGGCCGAATTCGACCGCGCCGGCGCCGAGCGCGCGGAGCGCCGTGCGTGGCTTGCCAGCATTGCCGGCTGGCGCCAGGAATGGGCGGCCTTCACTGGCCCCAACTTCGCCATCGACACCAGCCCCCTGCGGCCGGAGCCGGTGGTGGCCGCGGTGCGCAGCGTGCTGCCGGACGATGCCATCCTCTCGCTTGATTCCGGCGTTCACCACAACTGGTTCATGCAATTCTGGGAGGCACGCCGGCCGCAGACGATGCTGAACGCCTGGGGTTTCTCGGGCATGGGGTTCGGGGTCAGCGGTATCCTCGGCGCCAAGCTCGCCGCCCCCGATCGGCCGGCGGTTTCGGTCTGCGGCGATGGCGGCTTCACGATGACCCCGCATGTGCTGTGCACCGCCGTCGAGTATCAGATTCCCTGCGTCTGGGTGATCTGGAACAATTTCGTCTGGGGCGCGATCCGCGACATCCAGTATGGCCTGTTCGATGGGCGGGAATACCAGACCGGCTTCTACGACGGGACCAACAACAAGCCCTATAATCCGGATTTTGCGGCGCTGGCCCGGGCCCACGGCGTTGACGGCGCGACCATCACCCGCATTGCCGATCTCGCTCCCGCCCTCGAACACGCCATTGCCTCGAATCGGCCCTGGGTTCTGGACGTGCACGTGGATGCCAATGTGCGCCCGCCGGCCACCGGCACCTGGGCGCTGCCGCCGCTGCCGCACAAGGAGCCGGTTTTCGGCCATGCCAGCACGGCCGCCGACATCGCGGCCGGGCGCCGCGGCTAGCGGCCGTGGCGCACATCCTGGTCACCGGCGCCGCCGGGTTCATTGGCCTCGCGGTGACGCGGGCGCTGGTGGCGCGGGGGGACCGGGTCAGTGCGCTGGATGTCGAGATCGGGCCCGCGCTTGCGGCACTCGCCGCCCGGCACCGGAGTGTTCGCGCGCTGGCGGGCGAGATCGCCGATGGTGCGGCGGTCGCGGCGCTGGTGGGCGCCGACCCGCCGGATGGGGTGATCCATTGTGCCGCGATCGTCGGCGTCATTCATTCCGTGCGGGCGCCGGCGCGGACCATGCGGGTCAATGTCGAGGGCAGCATCAACTTGCTCGAGGCGATGCGCCTGCATGGCGTGTGGCGCATGGTCCATATCAGCAGCGAGGAGGTGTATGGCGCCTTCCGCGGCCCGGTGGCCGACGAGGATCATCCGCAGAGTCCGGTTGGGCCCTATGGCGTCTCGAAACTTGCCGTCGAGCATCTCGCCCGCTTCTACCGGGCGCGCCACGGCATCACGACGGCGCATCTGCGCACCAGCTGGGTGTACGGGCCGGGTCTGCCGCGGGCCCGCGTGCCGAAGATTTTCATCGATGCGGCGCTGGATGGCCGGCCGCTGCATCTTGCCGCCGGCGCGGAACTGGCGGTGGACCACACCTATATCGACGACGCCGTGGACGGGGTGCTGCGCGCCCTCGATCTGCCGGTGCATCCGTTCGATGCCTACAACATCGGCAGTGGCGCGGCGCCGAGGCTGGACGAGATGGCCGCCATCGTGTGCGATCTGGTGCCGGGCGCCGAACTCACGGTCGGGCCGGGCCCGTATGACCATGGCAGCGTGGAGGGCGTGCCGATCCCAAGCGTGCCGAAGGGCGCGCTGGATTTGCGGCGGGCGCGCGAGGTGCTTGGCTACGTTCCGCGCTTCGACATCCGCCGCGGTCTCGCCGATTATATCGCGCGGGAACGGGCCGCGCGGTCCGGCTGAAGCCAGGGGAGGGACATCGCATGTACAAACGCAACGGCGCCACCATCCGCAACATTGCCGAGGTGTTGTGGGAGACGTTTCCGGCGCATCACGATGCCCACTCCAAACGCCTGGTCGGGCCGGACACGGCGCCGGCCACCGGCCTCGATTATCGCATCTCGTCCTATCAGCCGAAGGGCTTTGTCACGCCGCACCGGCACAAGGTGCAGGAGCAGATCTACCATGTGCTGGACGGCGAAGGCCTGATGGAGATCGATGGCGAGCGTGTCGTGGTGCGCCGCCACGATTACATCCATCTGCCGCCCGGGGTGGAGCACGCGATCTACAATACCGGCCTGCAGGACCTCGTGTTCCTGGTGATCACCACGCCGCCGACCGACGACTAACGAGCGGCCATATGGGGCGCGGCCCCGAGCCCTGCAACTGAGGGCGGGGTGCGGGCAGGTGGCGCCGCCGGGCTGGCCCCGGCAGCGCCGCTCCGCTCAGTCGGCATTCTCCAGCAGCATCGTTCCGGCGCCGGTGTTGGAGATCGGAACATGGTAGTTGCCGTGCAGTTTCTGCACATGGCCCTGCAGGGCCCCGCGCATGGCCAGCCAGAGGATGAACTCCGCCCCCTGGGCGCCGGCTTCGCGGACGAGGTCGTGCGCGGTGTAGCGGGCGAGAAGCTCCGGGTCCGAGACGATCTTGTCCATGCACATGAGATCGAACGGCTTGTTGATGAAGCCGGCCCGCTGCCCGTCCAGCTGGTGGGACAGGCCGCCCGTACCGAGGATGACGACCTTCTGGTCCGAAGGGTACGAGGCAATCGCGCGGCCGAGCGCCTGGCCGAATTTGTAGCATCGCGCCGGCGAGGGGATCGGGTGCTGGACGGTGTTGATGCTGATCGGCACGGTGCGGATCGGCTTCTTCTGCCAGTCATCCCAGAACAACTGCATCGGCACGGTGAAGCCATGATCGACGGTCATCTCCTGGCAGGAGCAGACGTCGAACTCCTCGCCCACCAGCTGCTCGATGATGTGCCAGGAGAGCCTGGGATCGCCGGCGAAGGACGGCAGGGTGGGAATGCCCCAGCCCTCGTCGTCGTTGCGGTATTCGGGGGCGGCGCCGATGGCGAAGGTGGGCATCTTGTCGAGAAAGAAGTTCAGCCCGTGATCGTTGTAGATGACGATGGCGACATCGGGCTGCTTCTCGTCGAGCCAGGCCCTGATGGGAGGGAATCCATCGAAAAACGGCTTCCAGTACGGATCTTCGAACAGGTTGCGCGCGATGGCGTTGCCGATCGCCGGGATGTGCGAACTCGTCAGACCGCCGATGATGCGGGCCATGGTCATTCTCCCTGTTTGGCGAGCATCGCCTTGAAGGCCTCGACGGTCATGCCGGTTTGCTGCGCGCCCACGTCCTGCACCGAAAGGCCGAAGATGCCGGCGAACTTGGCGAGGTAGTAGATGTTTCCGCCGGCGGCAAGCAGATCGAGGACGTTGCGGGCGCGGATCGCGGCCTTCTGCTGCGCGTTGAGGTGGAACTGCTCCATGTAGGCCTCCTCGTCGCGCTTGAATGCGGCGCGGCTGTCGGCCTTGTTGAACGAGTAGCACATCTTGTTGAGCGCATAGCCTTTCATGGCCTGCTCGCCGTTGAAGATGATCGTGCCAGGAATATCCTGGGTGATGGCCTCGGTGGACATCGTGCCTTCTCCCGGTGGTATGTGTTGCGATATGAAAACGCCAATCAGCTCCAGTAGAGCCGCATCGGGTTGTCGACCAGCAGCGCCTGCTGGAGCGCCGCGGTGGGCGCGATGCGGGGAATGAAATCGACCAGCCCGCCATCATCCGGCGCGTGGGTGGTCATGTTGGGGTGTGGCCAGTCGGTGCCCCACAGCACCCGGTCCGGAAAGCGTTCGACGAGGCAGCGGCCGAAGGGCACCACGTCGTCATAGCCGGGCGGGCCGGTGAGGGAGAATCGCTCGGGGCAGGTCACCTTGCTCCAGACCCGGTCATTGCGTTCCATCAGATCGAGGAAGCGCCGGAAATCGGCATGATCGACGCCCTTGGCCGGGTCCGGCCGGCCCATGTGGTCCACCACGATGAGGGTTGGCAGCTCGGCGAGGAATGGCAGCAATCCGGCAAGGTCGGCGGCTTCGAAATACACCACGCTGTGCCAGCCGAGGCGGGCGATGCGGCGGGCGGTGCCGAGAAACACCTCGGGCGGCGTCGCATCAACGAGGCGTTTGACGAAGTTGAAGCGCACCCCCCGCACGCCGGCCTCGTGCAGGGCATCGAGCTCGGCATCGCCGATATCCGGGCTGACCGAGGCGATGCCGCGCGCAAGGCCGTTGCTGGCCTGCAGAGCATCGACCAGCGCGCGGTTGTCGTTGCCGTGGCAGGTGGCCTGGACGATGACGTTGCGGCTGAGGCCGAGGAAGTCGCGCAACGCGAACAGCTTCTCCTTCGGCGCGTCGCTGGGCGTGTATTTGCGCCCGGGCGCGTACGGAAAACGCTCGGCGGGGCCGAAGACGTGGCAATGCGCGTCCACCGTGCCCGGCGGCGCCCGGAAATGCGGCCGGGACGGGTTGGGGTGAAAGGGAATGTAGTTGGGGTCCATCCTGGGTCCTTCCCCGGGCTATGCGAAGACGGTGCCGTCGAACAGCTTGCGGCTGGTGCGCAGCAAAGCCGCGCTCACCGCGGCGCCGCCGTCATCGCACTCCATCACCACGGTCATCTCCCCGCTCGGGTGCTCCACGGCCAGGGTCTTGGTGCGGCCGGCCGGAATGGCGGCGAGGGCCGCGGCCGGCGCGCCGGGCAACAGGCAGGCCGTGGCCACGCTGACGGCGCCGAGCACGCCGATCGAGGCGTGACAGCGATGTGGAATGAAGGTGCGGGTCGAAATGGCGCCGCCCTGTTGCGGCGCGCTGACCAGCGTCATCTTCGGCACCGACTGCGCCGCCACGTCGCCGAGGCTCATCATCGGCCCGGCGCGCAGACGGATCGCCTCCAGCCGGGCCTTGAGCGTGGTGTTCGCATCGAGATCGGCGCGGCTCTCCGTGCCGGTGACGCCGAAATCCGCGGCGCGCAGCACCACCACCGGCATGCCGTTGTCGATGCATGTGACGGGCACGCCCTCGATGACATCCACCGCCTGTCCGGTGGGCAGCAGCGCGCCGCAGCTTGAGCCGGCGGTGTCGCGGAACTCGATCGGAATGGCGGCGGCGGTTCCGGGCACGCCGTCGATGCGGGCGGTGCCGGTGTAGACCGGCATGCCGTCGCGCGTCGGCACCCGCGCCACGGCGACCTGGCCGGTATTCTCCATCCAGATCGTGACGCGGGTCTCGCCCCCGGTGGCGGCGACCATGCCGCGCTCGATGGCGAACGGGCCGACGCCGGCGAGAATGTTGCCGCAATTCTGCGCGTCGGTCACGATCGGCTGATCGACGAAGACCTGCAGGAAGAGATAATCCACGTCGATGCCCGGCCGCGCCGAGGGCCGGACGACGGCGACCTTGGAGGTCAGCGGATCGGCGCCGCCCATGCCATCGATCTGCACGCTGTCGGGCGATCCCATCATGCGCAGCAGGAAGGCATCGCGCGCGGCGATATCGCCGGGCAAGTCGGCGGCGCGGAAGTAGCCGCCCTTGGAGGTGCCGCCGCGCATCCACATGCACGGAGCGCTCGTCAATGCGGTGTCAGACATAGCGCAATCCCTTCGCGGCCAGCTTGTCGCGCATGCCGTAGAGGTCGAGCCCGAGTTCTCCCGCGGCGAGGCGCGCGCGTTTGGTCTCCTCGGCGGCGACGCGGGCGCGCGCCTTTTCCAGCACCTCGGCCGCCTCGGCGCGGCGAACGACGCAGACGCCGTCATCATCGGCGACAATGACGTCGCCGGGCAGCACCAGCGCGCCGGCGCAGACCAGCGGGACGTTGACCGAACCCAGCGTCTCCTTCACGGTTCCCTGGGCGCTGACCGCCTTCGACCAGACCGGGAAGCCCATTTCCGTCAGTTCGCGCACATCGCGCACGCCGGCTTCGATGACGAGGCCGGCGCCGCCGCGAGCCCGCGCCGAAACGGCGAGCAGCTCGCCGAAATATCCGGCATCGGACGGCGCGGTGGGGGCGACGACGAGGATGTCGCCGGCGGCGAGCTGTTCGATGGCGACATGGATCATCCAGTTGTCGCAAGGCGGCAGCGAGACGGTGACGGCGGAGGCGGCCAGCCGCTCGCCGGAATAGATCGGCCGCATGGACGAGGCCAGCAGGCCGATGCGCCCCTGCGCCTCATGCACCGTGGCGACACCGCACTCGCCGAGTCCCGCGACCACCGCCGGGTCCGCGCGTTCGACCTGCCGCACCACGATGCTCATCAGAGTTCATCCACCGTGCGCGGGAACATCGACTGGAATCCCTCGGCGAATTTGGCGTTGCGCCCGCCGCTCTGCCCGCCGGAATTGCGCTTGAAGTGATTGGCGCGGTTCTCGGCCAGGTTGGTGTAGTAGTGCCAGAGATGCTCCTGGCCCTCCATGCAGCGGATGGCGGCGAGCTTCTTGTCCCACACCTCGGTGATGTCGAGGAATACGTCGGGCTTCCAGCCCATCTGCTCGGTCTGGTGCGGCTCGAACAGATAGAGCTGCG
>JAGXAV010000529.1 GCA_018971455.1 Rhodospirillales bacterium | reverse complement strand
GACGCCCAGTTCGCCGAGCTGGTCCGCGCGCTGCGTGCGACGCCCTGGCCGGCGGGGGGTGCCGCCGCCCTGGCCGCGGCGCAGCGTGCGGCGCTAGGGGTGCAGACTCCGGCCGCGATCACCGCGCGCGCCGTTGCCTGGCCGGAGGAGGCGGGGCTGGCGGGGGCGCTGCGCGCGATCGCGGCGCGGGGCTCGCCCAAGGCCGCGGAAAAGGCGGGGCGGCTGCTCGACTGGCTGGGCCTGCCGGGCGCGTTGCGGGCGGAGAGCTGGGCGGCATGGCGCGAGGAGTTCCTGCGCGCGGATGGCGAGGCGCGCGGCGCCGGCGTCTTCGTCAACGCCAGGCTCGCCGCGACCGATCCCGGGCTGGCCGAGGCCTGCCTGGCCGAGCAGGCGCGGGTGCAGGCGATCGAGGATGCGTGGCGGGCGCGCGCCGTGGCGGAGGCCTCCGCGGCACTGGTGCTGCTGGCCGAGCCCGTGCTGGCGCTCTACGCCTCCGGCAAGGCGGCCGGCGGCTGGCTCGACTATGACGATCTGATCACCCGCACGGCGGGCCTGCTGGTCGATCCCGGGGCGGCCTGGGTGCTCTACAAGCTCGATGGCGGCATCGACCACCTGCTGCTCGACGAGGTGCAGGACACGGCACCGGCGCAATGGCGCATCGCGGCGGCCCTGACGGCGGAGTTCTTCGCCGGCAGCGGCGCGCGCGAGGGCGGGCGGACGGTCTTCGCGGTGGGCGACCGCAAGCAGTCCATCTTCGCCTTCCAGGGCGCCGATCCCGCGCAGTTCGAACACTGGCGCGGCGTGCTGCGCGCGCGGGTGGAGGCGGCCGGCCAGCAATGGCGCGACGTGGCGCTGGACGTGTCGTTCCGCTCCACGGCACCGGTGCTGGCGCTGGCCGACGCGGTGTTCGACGACCCGCTCGCCGGTTCCGGCGTGGCCGGGCCCGGCACGCTCACCAATTTCGCCGACCGCGCCGCCCAGGCCGGGCGGGTGGAATTGTGGCCGCTGACGCCCCGGCCGGTCGCCGAGCCGCCGGCGCCCTGGGCGGTGGCCGGGCAGAACCGTGGCAGCATCGGCGCGCCGCAGCGCCTGGCGGAGGCCATCGGCGACTGGATCGCAGCACAGGTCGGCCACGCCGAACTGCCCGGGCGCGGACGCAGGCTGGCGCCCGGCGACATCCTGATCCTGGTGCGGCGGCGCAACGAGCTCGGCCGCGCCCTGGTGCGCGCGCTGAAGCTGCGCGGCGTGCCGGTGGCGGGGCTGGACCGCATGGTGCTGACCGAGCAGCCGGCGGTGGCAGACTGCCTGGCGCTGTGCGACGCGCTGCTGATGCCGCAGGACGATCTGACCCTGGCCTGCGTGCTGACCAGCCCGCTCGGCGGCGTGTCGGACGAGGCGCTGATGGCGCTGGCGACCGGGCGGGCCGGTTCGCTGTGGGAGGCGCTGCGCGCGCGCGCCGGCGAGCCCGACTATGCCGGGGCGCACCACCTCCTCGCCACGTTGCTGGCGCGCGTCGATTACGCCAGCCCGCACGCGCTGCTGGTCGAGGCGCTGGGCGCGCTCGGCGGGCGGGCGCGGCTGTTCGCTCGGCTCGGGCCGGAGGCGGCGGAGCCGGTGAGCGAGCTGCTCGACGCGGCGTTGCGGTACGCCGCGCGCCATCCGCCCTCGCTGCAGGGCTTCCTGCACTGGCTGCGCCAGTCCGGCGCCGAGGTGAAGCGCGAGGCGGAGGGCGCGGCCGGCGAGCAGGCGCGCGACCACGGGCGGGGCCAGGTGCGCATCATGACGGTGCATGGCGCGAAGGGGTTGCAGGCGCCGCTGGTCATTCTGCCCGACACCACCGGCCTGCCGCGCGAGGATGCGGCGCTGGTCCATGCCGGGGAGGTGCCGCTGTGGTCGCCGCACCGGGGGCTGCGCTGTGCGGCGGTCGATACGCTGCGCGCGGCGGCGGCCCGGCGGGTCGCCGAGGAGCAGAACCGGCTGCTCTACGTCGCGCTGACGCGGGCCGAGGATCGGCTGGTGGTGTGCGGCGCGCAGACCGCACGCGCCCTGCCCGAGACGTGCTGGTACGAATCGGTACGGCGCGGCTTCGACCGGCTGGCGGCGCGGCCCGAGCCCTTCGCGCCATGGCCGGGCGAGGTGCTGGCGCTCGACTCGCCGCAACTTGTCCCGCCCGAGCCCGCTCGCGCCGGCGCCGCCGCCGCGCCGGCCGCGCTGCCCGGCTGGGCCGGGACGGCGCCGGACTGGCGGGC
>JAGXAV010000026.1 GCA_018971455.1 Rhodospirillales bacterium | reverse complement strand
TGCCGGCGCGCAAGCCGCCGGTCGTTGCCCCCAAGAAGGGTGGCGATGATCGCCGGCGCGCCGGACGCATCGACGTTCAGGCGGCCATCGAAGGCGAGGATGACCGCGTCCGCAGCCTGGCCTCGGTGCGCCGGCAGCGCGAGCGCGAGCGGCGGCAGGCGGAACTGGAGCTGCTGCGCTCCGATCAGGTGAAAGTCGTGCGCGAAGTCATTCTCCCGGACAACATCACGGTGCCGGAACTGGCCAACCGCATGGCCGCGCGCGCGCCGGAGGTGATCAAGGCGCTGATGAAACTCGGCGTGATGGCGACCATCACGCAGAGCCTCGATGCCGACACCGCGGAGCTGGTGGTGCAGGATTTCGGGCATCGCGTGAAGCGCGTGTCCGAGGACGATGTCGAGATCGGGCTCGAGGGCGAGGCCGATGCCGACACCACGCTGGTCGCGCGTCCGCCGGTGGTCACGGTCATGGGCCATGTCGATCACGGCAAGACCAGCCTGCTCGACGCGCTGCGCGCGGCCGATGTGGCGTCGGGCGAGGCCGGCGGCATCACCCAGCATATCGGCGCCTATCAGGTTCGCCTCAACGACGACCAGCGCATCACCTTCATCGACACGCCGGGCCATGAGGCGTTCACCGCCATGCGCTCGCGCGGCGCCGGCGTCACCGACATCGTGGTGCTGGTGGTGGCCGCCGATGACGGGGTGATGCCGCAGACCATCGAGGCGATCCGCCATGCGCGCGCCGCCAATGCGCCACTCATCGTCGCCATCAACAAGATGGACAAGGCCGATGCGAACCCGAACCGGGTGCGCCAGGAGCTGCTGCAGCACGAGATCGTCGTCGAGGAGATGGGCGGCGAGACGCAGGACGTGGAGGTTTCGGCAACCAAGAAGACCGGGCTCGACAAGCTGAAGGAAGCGATCCTGCTGCAGGCCGAGATCCTCGATCTCAAGGCCAATCCGGAGCGCGCCGCCGAGGGGGCGGTGATCGAAAGCCGGCTCGATCGCGGGCGCGGGCCGGTGGCCACCGTGCTGGTGCAGAAGGGCACGCTGCGCCAGGGCGACATCGTCGTCGCCGGCGCGGAATGGGGCCGCGTGCGCGCCATGCTCGACGACAAGGGCCAGCAGATCAAGCAGGCCGGGCCGTCGAGCCCGGTGGAGATCCTGGGCCTCGCCGGCGTGCCGGTGGCCGGGGAGCCGTTCGTCGCGGTGGAGAACGAGGGCCGCGCGCGCGAGATCAGCGAGTTCCGCCAGCGCAAGGTGCGCGACAAGGCGGCCGGCGTGATGACCGCGGCGCGCGGCACGCTGGACGAGATGCTGGCGCGCATCCAGGCCGGCGTTCAGAAGGAAGTCGCCGTCGTCATCAAGGCCGATGTGCAGGGCAGCAGCGAGGCTATCCAGGCCACCGTGCTGAAGCTCGCGCACGAGGAGGTCCGGGTGCGGGTGCTGCTCTCCGCGGTCGGTCAGATCACCGAGAGCGACGTGCAACTGGCCAAGGCGTCGAACGCGGTGATCATCGCCTTCAATGTGCGCGCCACCAGCCAGGCGCGCGAGCTGGCGACCCGCGAGGGCGTGGATATCCGCTATTACGCGATCATCTACGACGTTGCCGACGACATCGAGAAGATGGTCAAGGGCAAGGTGGCCCCCAAGGCGCGCGAGAAGTTCCTGGGCTATGCCGAGATCCGCAAGGTCTTCGACATCACCAAGGCGGGCAAGGTCGCCGGCTGCATGGTCACCGAGGGTGTCGTCAAGCGCGGCGCCGGCGTGCGGCTGCTGCGCGACGGCGTGGTGATCCACAATGGCGAGCTGACGCAGCTGAAGCGCTTCAAGGACGACGTGCGCGAGGTGGCGCGCGGCTATGAGTGCGGCCTCTCCTTCGCCAATTACAGCGACATCAAGGAGGGCGACGTCGTCGAGTGCTTCGAGGTCGAGATGGTGCCGGGGTGAGGCACGCCGGCGCGCGCTCCAGCACCGGGCTGGCCGCCAAGCCGCCGAGCCAGCGCCAGCTGCGTGTCGCCGAGGAGATTCGCCACCTGCTGGCCGGGCAGTTCCAGCGCGGCGAGTTCCGCGACCCGGAGCTTGCCGGCGTGGTGGTCACGGTGACCGAGGTGCGGGTCAGCCCGGATCTCAAGAACGCCACCGCCTTCGTCACCCGGCTGGGGCGTTCGGATATCGGCGAGAAGCTGCCGGCGCTGCGCCGCGCGGCACCCTTCCTGCGCGCCCAGATGGCCAAGGGGCTGCGCCTGCGCGCGGTGCCGGCGCTGTCGTTCCAGGCCGATACCAGCATCGACTACGCGATGCATGTCGATGAGCTGCTGCGCGCGCCCGAGGTTGCGCGCGATCTTCGTGGCAAGCCGTGAGCGCGCGGCTCAGGCACGGGTGAGGCGCAGCAGCGGCCGCCCGAGCCAGCCGCGCCAGCCTGTCTGCGGCGGCCGCACTGCCAGATGCCACGGCGTCGTGGCGGGAAAGCGGAAGGCGAAGCGATCGGCGGCGAGTGCCCGCACATCGCTCAGGATGCCGGGGGTGTATGCGCCGCCCAGCCGGCGCGTGGCGCGCACCTGGCCGGCCGGGTCGGCGAGCAGGATGTGCAGCACCTCCTCGAACGGCGAATCGGCGGTGGCGAAGGCGAGCAGCCAGCCATGCGGCAGGCTGAAGGCGGCCTCGATCTGGAGCCCCGTGGGGGCGAGCCGGGCCGGGATGGCGGCCGGATCGAGCCGCTGCGGATCAGTCGTCGTCATTGCCGGTTGCCCGGCGCCAGGCGAAATCCGCGGCCAGCGAGAACAGCACGCCGCCGGCCAGCGCGCTGACGCCGACGCAGAACGGTGCGGCCGGCCCGCACACCAGCCCGGCCGGCGCCGTGGCCTCCGCGCCGGCGATGAAGGAGCCGGCCAGGCCTGCGCCGAGGAGGGCTGCCTGGTGGCCGGCGGCCCGCACCTTGTTCTTCGCGCTGAACACTTCGTAGACCATGATGCCGAGGCTGAGGGCCGCGAGCCCGCGCCCGGCGGCGCCCAGCCCGCGCAGCAGCGCGTCGACCTCGGGGTTGGTGCGCGCGGCCTTCAGCAGGATGGTGCGCATCACCGCGTTGCGCTCGTCCAGGGTCAGCTCGGCCGCCGTCTTGCCGAATTTCCGCAGCGCGTATCTGGCGACCAGCTCCTCGAAGCTCACGCCTTCGGCCTTCAGCTCGCGCGCCATGGCCAGCCCGACATCGGAGGTCCGCGCCCTTGCCCATTCCATGATCTGGTTGCGCAGGGTGGCGGCGCGGGTGGCGCCCTGCTCGAGGCTGATCTGGCCGCGGTCGACCTCGTGGCGGATATCATCGACCGCGCTGACCACCGCGCGGCGATATTCGGCGCGGGTCGCGGCGTCGGGAATGAAGCGCGCGGCGAAGGCCGCGGCCTGCACCTCGAGCTGTTCGAGCGCGCTGTCGAGCGCCCGCGCGCCGGTGCGATCGGCGGCCTGGCCCGGGCTGGGGCCGGTCCTCGTCGCGCTGCTCGGCTCTGTCATCGCGCGGCCCTTCACGGTCTGCGGCCGGGCGGGCGCCGGCCTGGATTTTCCGTCCCAGAGTTTCACGACTGCCGGCAAGGAAGCAAATGAGACAACGTCGCCCACGGGGCCGGCCGCTCGATGGCTGGCTGATCGTCGACAAGCCGCAGGGGCTGACCAGCACCGATGTGGTCAACCGCGTGCGCCGCTGGTTCGGCGCGCAGAAGGCCGGCCATGGCGGCACGCTCGACCCGCTCGCCACCGGGCTGCTGCCGATCGCGTTCGGGGCGGCGACCAAGACCGTGCCGTACGTGATGGACGGCACCAAGCTCTACCATTTCACCCTGCGCATCGGCGAGGCGCGCGACACTGACGATGCCGACGGCCAGGTGACCGCGACGTCGCCGGTGCGCCCGAGCGATGCCGAATTCGCCGCCGCCCTGCCGGCCTTCCACGGCGACATCATGCAGGTGCCGCCCGCCTATTCTGCCATCAAGGTGGCCGGCGAGCGGGCCTATGACCTGGCCCGTGCCGGCACGCCCCCGGCGCTGGAGGCGCGGCCCGCGCGGGTCGATCGCTTCGAGCTGATCGCCCGGCCGGACGCCGACACGGCGGTTTTCGAGGTGCAGTCCGGCAAGGGCGTCTATATGCGCAGCCTGGCGCGCGATCTTGCCTTGGCGTGCGGCACGGTGGGCCATGTGGCCGCCCTGCGCCGCCTGCGGGTCGGCCCGTTCGGCGAGGCGCAGGCGATTATGCTGGACAAATTGCAGCGCGCGGAGGATACCCCGCCGGTCTCCCCGGACTTCCTGCTTCCGGTCGCAACCGCGCTGGCCGACATCCCGGCGCTGGCTTTGACCGAGGCGGAGGCCTACGGCCTGTCGCACGGCCAGGCAATCAGCCTGGTCGCGTTGATGGGCCGCATTCCACGGGCGGCCGACCCCGATGGGGGCCTGGCCCGCGCCATGGCGGGGGACCGCGTGCTCGGGCTGTGCCGGCTGGAAGGTGGCTGGCTGAAGCCCGAACGGATGCTCTGACCGGCCCCTCGCGGGCGGCGGGCGGCCGACGTGACCCATCCACCCCGATCAGGAGAGTACACGATGTCGATCACCGCGGAGCGCCGTACGGCGCTCATCCAAGAGCATGCCAAGCAGCCGGGCGATACCGGCAGCCCCGAAGTGCAGGTGGCGCTGCTGTCCGAGCGGATCAGCAACCTCACCGAGCATCTCAAGACCCACGCGAAGGATTTCCACAGCCGCCGCGGCCTGCTGATGCTGGTCGGCCGCCGGCGCCGGCTGCTGGACTATCTCAAGCGCACGGAGCAGGGGCGCTACGAGGCGCTGATCGCGCGCCTCAGCCTGCGTCGCTGATTTCTGGCTTACTTCCGCCGCGGCCGACGCCATATGTCGGTCGCGGCGGCGGTCGCCCGCCATGGTGGCGGGGGGCCATGCCGATCCCGGGGCATGGGGCCTCGGGCGCCGCGCGCGCGGCGGTATGACTGACGACCGGTCCGTTCTCCTCGCGGGGAGCGTAGCGGCGCCTCCGGCGACCTGGCTCGCGGCTGCGGCGCACCCGCAGTCCGCACCCATGCCGCCCGAGACGCCGCGCCCCGCCACGGATCGCCGATCAGCGCCGCCACGCCGCGCACTCAGATGAAAGAAGACGGGATGTTCAAAATCTTCCGCAAGGAACTCGACTGGGGCGGGCGCAAGCTCGTTCTGGAAACCGGCCGCATTGCCCGCCAGGCCGATGGCGCGGTGCTGATCAGCTATGGCGACACCATCGTGCTGTGCACGGCCGTGGGCGTCAAATCGGCCAAGGCGGGGCAGGATTTCTTCCCGCTGACGGTGAATTATCAGGAGAAGACCTTCGCCGCCGGCAAGATCCCCGGCGGCTTCTTCAAGCGCGAGGGCCGCCCCTCGGAGAAGGAGACGCTGGTCTCCCGCCTGATCGACCGGCCGATCCGCCCGCTCTTCCCGCACGGCTTCCGCAACGAGGTCCAGGTGGTGGCCACCGTGCTAAGCCATGATCTGGAGAACGACCCCGACATCGTCGCCATGGTCGGCTGCTCGGCGGCGCTGACGCTGTCCGGCATCCCCTTCTTCGGCCCCGTCGGCGCCGCCCGCGTCGCCTATATCGACGGCCAGTACGTGCTCAACCCGACTGCGGCCCAGCTGGCCGAGAGCAAGCTCGATCTGGTGCTCGCCGGCACCACCGAGGGCGTGCTGATGGTGGAGTCCGAGGCACAGGAACTGTCCGAGGAGGTCATGCTCGGCGCGGTCAATTTCGGCCATGACCAGTTCCAGCCGGTGATCGAGGCGATCATCGCCCTCGCCGAGCAGGCGGCCAAGGATCCGTGGGCGCTGCCCGAGGCGTCGGCCGAGGAGAAGGCGCTGGCCGCGCGCGTCGATGCGCTGACCCGTGCGCCGCTCACCGCCGCCTACCGCCAGCCGCTCAAGCAGGTGCGCCAGGACCAGGTGGCCGCCGCCAAGAAGGCCGCGGCCGTCGCGCTGGCGGCCGAAGGGCTCGATGCCGACAAGGCCAAGGGGCTGTTCAAGGAGCTCGAAGCCGATATCGTCCGCAACGCGATCCTCGACACCGGGCTGCGCATCGACGGGCGCGACACCAAGACGGTGCGCCCGATCGTTGCCGAGGTGGGCGTGCTGCCGCGCGCTCATGGCAGCGCGCTGTTCACCCGCGGCGAGACCCAGGCGCTGTGCGTGGCCACGCTGGGCACCGGCCAGGACGAGCAGGTGATCGACGCGCTCGCCGGCGAATACCGCGAGCACTTCATGCTGCACTACAACTTCCCTCCCTATTCGGTCGGCGAGGCCGGGCGCATGGGCTCGCCCGGCCGGCGCGAGATCGGCCACGGCAAGCTCGCCTGGCGGGCGGTGCATCCGCTGCTGCCGGCGAAGGACAAGTTCCCGTACACCATGCGCGTGGTCAGCGAGATCACTGAGAGCAATGGCAGCTCCTCGATGGCGACGGTCTGCGGCACCAGCCTGGCGCTGATGGATGCCGGCGTGCCGCTGGCCCGTCCGGTGGCCGGCATCGCCATGGGGCTGATCAAGGAAGACCGCGGCTATGCCGTGCTGTCGGACATCCTGGGCGACGAGGACCATCTCGGCGACATGGACTTCAAGGTGGCCGGCACCGAAATCGGCGTCACCAGCCTGCAGATGGACATCAAGATCACCTCGATCACGCCAGCGATCATGCAGGTGGCGCTGGGCCAGGCGCGCGATGGGCGGATGCACATCCTGGGCGAGATGCAGAAGGCGATCACCGGGGCCCGCGTCGAGGTCGCCGCGACCGCGCCGCGCATCACCGTGATCAACATCCCCAAGGACAAGATCCGCGAAGTGATCGGCACCGGCGGCAAGGTGATTCGCGAGATCGTCGAGACCACCGGGGCGAAGATCGACATCGAGGATGACGGCACCATCAAGGTCGCCTCCTCCGATCCGGCCAAGGCGCAGGCGGCGATCGATCGCATCCGCGGCATCGTGGCCGAGCCCGAGGTTGGCGTGATCTACAATGGCAAGGTGGTGAAGACCGCCGATTTCGGCGCCTTCGTGAACTTCCTCGGTTCGCGCGACGGGCTGGTGCACATCAGCGAGCTGGCTCAGGGGCGCGTCCACAAGACCGCCGATGTGGTCAATGTCGGCGACGCGGTGAAGGTCAAGGTCCTGGGCTTCGACGATCGCGGCAAGGTCAAGCTGTCTATGCGCGTGGTGGATCAGGCCACCGGCGCCGACATCTCCGACCAGGTCGGACCGAAGGGCGGCTCGCGCGATCGCCACGGCGAAGCGGCCGAGTGACCCGAGGCCCCGCCCGCCGGCGAGCTAGTGCACGCGGGCGGGGCTTCGGCTAGATTCGTCGGGGAAACGGCCGGAGACTCCGGCGTGGTGCGGGGACGGGGCGGAGCATGAAGGCGATCAACGCGATCCGGATGGGCGGCGTGGATGTGCTGCCGCTGGTCGAGGGTGGCAAGGGCGTTGCCATCTCCAACGGCATCACCGCCGGCCACTGGGCCGCGGGCGGCGGCGCCGGAACGCTCAGCGCCGTCAACTGCGACAGCTACGATGCCGACGGGCGCATCATCCCGCAGCTCTATCATGGCCGCACGCGGCGCGAGCGCCATGAGGAGCTGGTGGCCTACGGCATCCAGGGCGGCATCGCCCAGGCGCAGCGCGCGCACGACATTGCCGGCGGGCAGGGGCGCATCCACGCCAACATCCTGTGGGAGATGGGCGGCGCCGAGCGCGTCATCACCGGCGTGCTGGAAGGGGCCAAGGGGCTGATCCACGGCATCACCTGCGGCGCCGGCATGCCCTATCGCCTGTCCGACATCGCGGCCAGGTTCAACGTGCACTACTACCCCATCGTCTCCTCCGGGCGCGCCTTCGCGGCGCTGTGGAAGCGCGCCTATCACAAGGCCGCCTCGCTGCTCGGGGGCGTGGTTTATGAAGATCCCTGGCTGGCCGGCGGGCATAACGGCCTGTCCAACAGCGAGGACCCGACGAAGCCGGAGGACCCCTATCCGCGCGTGCTCGCCCTGCGCAAGCTGATGCGCGAGTTCGGCCTCGGCGAGACGCCGATCATCATGGCCGGCGGCGTCTGGTGGCTCGAGGAATGGGCCGACTGGATCGACAATCCCGAGCTTGGTCCGATCGCCTTCCAGTTCGGCACGCGTCCGCTGCTGACACGCGAAAGCCCGATCGGCGATGCATGGAAGCGCCGGCTGATGACGCTCAAGGAAGGCGATGTCTTCCTCAATCATTTCAGCCCGACCGGCTTCTATTCCTCGGCCGTCAATAACAGCTTCATCAAGGAATTGCGTGATCGCAACGACCGCCAGGTCGCCTACACCACCGAGGCGATCGGCGCCCATCAGGCGGAATACGGCGTCGGCCCGCGCAAGCGCATCGTCTATCTGACGCCGCCCGACCTGCAGCGGGTGCAGGCATGGGAGGGGCACGGCTTCACCGAGGCGCTGCGCACGCCGGACAATACGCTGATCTTCGTCACGCCCGAGAGCGCCCAGCAGATCGTCGCCGACCAGGTTGCCTGCATGGGCTGCCTGACGCAGTGCCGCTTCTCCAACTGGTCGCAGCACGAGCCCGAGTTCAGCACCGGAAAGAAGGCCGACCCGCGCAGCTTCTGCATCCAGAAGACATTGCAGGACATCGCCCACCGCGCCGACCAGGAGGATGCGGTGGAGCATAATCTGATGTTCTCCGGCCACAACGCCTACCGCTTCGCCTCCGATCCGTTCTACGGCAATGGCTTCATCCCGACCGTGCGCCAGCTCGTGGAACGCATTCTGACCGGCCGGTGAGGCGCGCAAGGCCATGGCGCTGCGCCGGGCCCGGCCCCGGCGCGGCCACGCGGCCACGCGCCCGGCTCTCCTTCCTGACTGGAGCGATCTGAATGGCGAGCATCGCATTGGAGCGGCGGGCCCAGGTGATCGTGCTGGGCAACGAGCAGGGTGGGTCGGGCAAGTCCACCTGTGCGATGCATCTGATCGTCGGCCTGTTGCGGGACGGCTACCGGGTCGGCGCGATCGACCTCGATGCGCGCCAGGCGACGTTGAGCGCCTACCTCACCGCCCGCCGGGTGTTCGCCGAGGGGCGCCGCCTCGCGCTGCCGTTGCCGGCCTATGAGGCGGTGCACCGCAGCGAGCGCGACAGCCGGGCCGAGGCGGAGGCCGAGGAGACGCAGCGCTTCAACGCCGCCATGGCCGCCCTCTCGGCGTCATGCGACATCGTAGTGATCGATTGTCCCGGCTCGGACACGTTCCTGAGCCGGCTGGGGCATGCGCAGGCCGACACGCTGGTGACGCCGATCAATGACAGTTTCGTCGATTTCGCCATGCTGGCGAAGGTCGATCCCGAGAATCACGATGTCGTGCAGCCGAGCGTCTACAGCGAGATGGTGTGGCAGGCGCGCAAGCGGCGCTTCGCGCGCGATCGCGGGCGCATCGACTGGATCGTCATGCGCAACCGGCTGGGGGCCAGCGAGGCGCGCAACAAGCGCGACGTGGGGGCGACGCTGGAGGTGCTGGCCAAGCGGATCGGGTTTCGCACGGTGAAGGGGTTCGGCGAGCGGGTGATTTTCCGCGAATTGTATTTGCAGGGCTTGACCCTGATGGATGTGAAGGAGGCCGGCCTCGGCATCCAGATGGGCATGAGCCACGTCGCCGCCCGCGCCGAGGTGCGTAGCCTGATCGGCGCCATCCGCAAGCCGGCCCCGCAACTGGAACTGACGGCGCCGGTGGCGGCCAGCGGCGGCTGATCGTGACGCCGGCGGCCGGGGCAGGCTGACATCGGGGCGGCTTGGGCCTAAATGGAGGGACATCCCCACCAGGAGGCGTGCCATGCTCAACGTCGCATCCAAGCTGCCGCTCAAGGATCCCTCGCTGTTCCGCGAGGCCAATTGCATCGCCGGCAAATGGGTGCAGGCGGCAAGCGGGCGCACGCTGGCGGTGGTCAACCCCTCGACGGGTGAAAAAATCGGCGAGGTGCCGGCGATGGGGGCGGCGGAGACGCGCCAGGCGATCGCGGCCGCCCAGGCGGCGCTGGCCGGCTGGCGGGCGATGACGGCCAAGGAACGGGCGGCGATCCTGCGCCGGCTGTTCGACCTGATGATTGCCAACACCGAGGATCTGGCGGTGATCATGACCGCCGAGCAGGGCAAGCCGCTGGCCGAGAGCCGCGGCGAGATCGCCTATGCGGCGAGCTTCATCGAGTGGTTCGCCGAGGAGGGCAAGCGGGTCTATGGCGACACCATCCCGCAGAATGTGCGGGGCCGGCGCATCATCGTGCAGAAGGAGCCGGTGGGCGTGTTCGCCGCCATCACGCCGTGGAACTTCCCCGCCGCGATGATCACCCGCAAGACCGGGCCGGGCTGGGCCGCCGGCTGCACCGGGGTGATCCGGCCGGCGAGCCAGACTCCGTTCTCGGCGCTGGCGATCGCCGTGCTGGCCGAGCGGGCCGGGATGCCGGCCGGGGTGTGCAATGTCATCACCGGCCCGTCCGGCGAGGTGGGCGGGGAACTGACCGCCAACCCCGCCGTACGCAAGCTGACCTTCACCGGCAGCACCGAGGTCGGCGCGAAGCTGCTGGCGCAATGCGCGCCGACGGTGAAGAAGACCAGCATGGAGCTGGGCGGCAACGCGCCGTTCATCGTCTTCGACGATGCCGATCTGGATGCCGCGGTGCTGGGGGCGATGGCGTCCAAATACCGCAACACCGGGCAGACCTGCGTCTGCGCCAACCGCATCCTCGTGCAGGACAGCGTCTATGACGCCTTCGCCGCCAAACTGAAGACCGCCGTCGAGGCGCTGCGCGTCGGCGATGGCATGGAGGAGGGGGTCACGCAGGGCCCGCTGATCAATGCGGCGGCCGTGGCCAAGGTGGAGGAGCACATCGCCGACGCCTTGCAGCGCGGCGCGCGCGTCATCACCGGCGGGCAGCGGCACGCGCGCGGCGGCAATTTCTTCCAGCCGACGCTGCTCGCCGACGTGCCGGGCGAGGCGATGATTTTCCATGAGGAGACCTTCGGCCCGGTGGCGCCGCTGTTCCGCTTCAGGACCGAGGCCGAGGCGATCGCGCTGGCCAACGACACCGAGTTCGGCCTTGCCTCGTATTTCTATGCCCGCGACGTGGGGCGCATCTTCCGCGTCGCCGAGGCGCTCGAATACGGCATCATCGGCATCAACGAGGGGATCATCTCGACCGAGGTGGCGCCGTTCGGCGGCATGAAATCCTCCGGTCTCGGGCGCGAGGGCTCGCATTACGGCATCGAGGAATATCTCGAGGTGAAATACCTGGCACTCGGGGGCATCGGAAATTGAGCGCCACGGCCGTGCCGTATGATTTCGACCTGTTCGTCATCGGCGGCGGGTCGGGCGGCGTGCGCTGCGCGCGCATCGCCGCCGGCCTCGGCGCGCGCGTCGGCGTGGCCGAGGAGCGGTTCTGGGGCGGCACCTGCGTCAACATCGGCTGCGTGCCGAAGAAGCTGATGGTGATGGCCGCCGAGTTCGGCTTCGGCGCTGCCGACGCGCGGGGTTTCGGCTGGGACATGCAGCCGGGCGCACATGACTGGC
>JAGXAV010000528.1 GCA_018971455.1 Rhodospirillales bacterium | reverse complement strand
GCCGGGCGGTGGCCGGGCGGCCGGAGGATTCGGCGACCACGATGCGGCGCGGATTCTCCTCCAGGGCCGCCACGTAATGGGCGATCTCGATCTCGCGCTCGCCGAGCAGGATGAGCACGGTGAGGTCGGCCGCATTGTTGCGGGCGATCATCGACAGCAGGCTCGACTTGCCGGTGCCGGCGCCGGCGAATATGCCGATCTTCTGGCCCGCGCGCAGCGGCGTGAAGATATCGAGCGCCCGCACGCCGAGATCCATCGCCGCCCCGAGCGGGCGGCGCGGCGCGCTGCCGGCGCTGGCGGCCTGTGGCGGGCCGGGGATGAGCGGGCCGCGCCCGTCGATCGGCGCGCCGAGGGCGTCCATCGCGCGGCCGATCCATGTGGCGTCGGGGCGTGGGCGGGCCGGGCGGTGCGGCCAGGCGAGCCGGGCGCGGCGTGGCGGCGCACCCTCGGCCAGCGCGGCATACGGGATGGCGGTGGCCAGCGCGCCATCATTGCCGATGATTTCCGCCGGTGCCGCGTCGCCCGCCTCGCCGATCAGCGTGACCTGCGCGCCGGCGGGCGCGAGGCGGGCGAGGCCGGCGATGCGCAGGCCCATGGCATCCATGCCGACGATGTCGCCTTCGATCTCCCCGGCGCCGAGCGGCAGCAGGGCGGCGCGCGCGGCGGCGAGGTGGCGGGCGGAAGCAGACATGGCGGCACCCCGATGCGATGGGCGCCAGTCTGGCGGGAAGTGCTTAAGGGGCGGTTGCCGCGCCGAGGCGCTGCCGCTCGCCGATGCGTTTCCAATAGAGGCGCGTGCCGGTCAGCCCGCCATGCGGCTTGAGCGCGTAATCGGGGATTTCGCCGGCGAAGCGGAAGCCCAGCGCCTCGTACAGCCCCGACGCACCGCCCTCGCTGGCGGTGTCGAGCACCAGCAGGCTGCGGCCATGCGCCACCGCCAGCGCCTCGGCCTCCCGCATCAGGCGCGTGGCGATACCACGGCCGCGATGGCTCGCGCGGGTCATCATCTTGGCGATTTCGGCGCGGTGCGGCTGGTTGGGCGGGCAGTCGAGCATCAGGCTGACCGTGCCGGCCAGCACCGCGCCATCCCAGGCGCCGAGCACGATGCGCTCGCCGCGGGCGGCGGCGGCCAGGGCTGCGTCCCAGAAGGCGGCGGCGGCGCCGGCCGCCAGCGGGTGCATGAAGCTGACCGATCCGCCCAGGGCGACCACCTCCATCAGCAGCGCGCTCAGCTGGTCGCGGACCGACGGCGTCGCGTCGCGCAGGGCCTCGATGGCGATGGTGTCGGACATGGCGTCTAGCTCCGGCAGAGGGCGACGACATAGGTGCAGGGCTGGGCGGTCTCGTTGGCGAGCGTCACCTCGCCGGGCGGGCCGAAGCCGAGACAGTCGCCGGCGGCGAGGTCGTGGCGCGCGCCGCCCTCGAGGATGGTGAGCCGGCCGGCGCGCACCCAGACCAGCTGGCGGATATGGGCGTAGGAGGCGGCGGGGAAGACGACGCGCTGGGAGGCCGGCAGCTCGACCTCCACCAGTTCCAACGGATGGTCGGGCTGGCTGAAGACCTGGCGGCGGAGATAGCCGGTCGCCGGATCGCGCCAGCTGGGCTGGGCGGCGGCCCGGGAGAGGCGCTCGCCGCCGCCCTCGGCGCGCAGCAGCAGGCCGGCCAGGGTGAGGTCGAAGGCGCCGGCGAGGCGGACGAGGATGATGGCCGTCGGGCTGGTCTCGCCGCGCTCGATCTTGCTGATGGTGGCTTTGGCGACGCCGGAGCGGGCCGCCAGCTCGGCCAGCGACCAGGCGCGCGCGTCGCGCTCCAGGCGCAGGCGTCGGGCGAGGCGGGTGCCGGTATCGTCCGCGCCCAGGCTGTCAGCGCCAGGGCTGTCGGCGGCCAGGTCGTCCATTATAGTATCCATTTGTCCTTTCTAATGGACGAATGGGGCCGCCGCAACCGAACCCTACCCGTCGTAGCAGCCGGCCAGGCGGGCGCGCTCGCGCACCAGGGCCAGCACCGCGGCGCATTGCGGCATGGCAAGGCCGGTGACCTCACCGAGTTCGACCACGGCGCCGAGCAGGGCGTCGATCTCCATCGGCCGGCCGCGTTCGAGGTCTTGCAGCATGCTGGTCTTGTGCGCGCCGACCTCGGCGGCGCCGGCGATGCGCTTGTCGATGGAGATGGCGAACCGCACGCCGAGCGCCTCGGCCGCCGCCTGCGCCTCGGCCATCATCGCGTGGCACAGGGCGCGCAGGTCGTCGCGCCCGACGATG
>JAGXAV010000527.1 GCA_018971455.1 Rhodospirillales bacterium | reverse complement strand
GCCCGGCATTGGCGTGGCGCAGGATCTCCGCGTACAACGCCTCGCCGGCGCGGCGCGCGGCGTTGCCGCTCACGAAGGTCTGCCGCGAGGCGCTGGTCTTTCCGGCATCGCGCGTGCGGTCGGTATCGCCGGTCACCATGTGCAGCTCGGCGACCGCGATGCCGAGCGCGTCGGCGGCGATCTGCGCCATGATGGTGTTCGACCCCTGGCCGATATCGACGGCGCCGGAATGCAGCACCGCCCGGCCATCGGGCGTGATGCCGATCACCATCTCCGAAGGGTTGGCGAGGCTGGTGTTGCCGATGCCGTACCACATGCAGGCCAGGCCCGCGCCGCGCCGGCGCGCGCCATGCCGGCCCGCGTTGAATTCGCCCGCCTCGGCGAGCAGCCGGTGCCAGTGCGGCGCCAGCGCATCGAGGCATTCGGGCAGGGCGGCGCCGGCGCCGAGCACCTGGCCGGTCGCCGTCACGCTGCGCACGCCGAGCGCATTCATCCGGCGGAACGCCAGCGGATCGCGCCCGCAGGACGCGGCCAGCATGTCCATCAGCGCCTCGCCGGCGATCGCGGCCTGCGGCACGCCGAAGCCGCGGAACGCACCGGCCGGCGGCCCGTTGGTATGGATCGCCGCCGTCGTGCACCGCACATTGGCGATGGCATAGGGGCCCATGGCATGCACCGGCACCCGGTTGGCGACCGTCGGACCCCAGCTCGCATAGGCGCCGGTGTCGAAATCGCCGTGGAAGCGGAACGCGGTCAGCCGCCCATCGGCGTCGCACGCCGCCTCGGCGGCGATGGCTGCGGGATGGCGCTTGGTGGTCGCCATCATGCTCTCCGGCCGGGAGTAGATCATCCGCACCGGGCGATCGAGCAGCCAGGCGGCGACGCAGAGCAGCGGCTGCACCGACAGGTCGAGCTTGCCGCCGAACCCGCCGCCCACCGCGGTCGGGATCACGCGCACATCCTCCGGCCGCACGCCGAGAATGGGCGCCAGCTCATCGCGGTCCATGTAGGGCGTCTGCGTGCAGGCGGTGATTTCGATGCGATTACCGACGCGTCGCGCAAAGCCCGCTTCGGGCTCGATATAGGCATGCTCGACGAATCCCGTACGCACGGCGATGGCGGCCCGATGCGCCGCCGCCGCCAGCGCCCCGTCCACGTCGCCGCGCGCCACCCGCCCGCGGCACAGCACGTTGCCGGGCGCATGGTCGTGCAGGGCAGGGGCCTCCCGCGCGGTGGCGAATTCCACCTCCGGCAGCCTCGTCCAGGTCAGCGGGATGTCCGCCTCGGCGATCGCCTCCAGTGCCGCGCGCGAGCCCACCAGCGCGCACACCGCCTCGCCGCGATGGCGCGCGACCCGCTCGGCAAGGACGCGCTGGTCCTTGCCGGTGGGATAGATGCCGTAAAGGTTGCGGCCGGGAATGTCGGCGGCCGTGAGAAACCGCACGAGGCCGGGATGGGCCGCCAGCAGCGGGCCGGTATCGCCGAGCACGAAGGCGGCGTGGGCGTGCGGGCTGCGAATGGCGCGCAGCCACAGGCTCGCCCCCTCCGGCACGGCGTCCGCGCCGAAGATCTCGCTGCCCCGCACGCGCGCGATGCCGTCCACCTTGGCCAGCCGCGCGCCGACCGCCGCACCAGCCGCCGGCGTCGGCGGCAGGGTTGCCGCCACATCCATCACCGCCTCGATGATCTTGCGGTAGCCCGTGCACCGGCACAGCACGCCGCCGAGCGCGTCCTGCACCTGCGCCTCGCTCGGCGCCGCCTCGCGCGCCAGCAGGGCGGCCGCGGCCATCAGCATCCCCGGCGTGCAGATGCCGCACTGGGCGGCGCCATGGGCCAGGAAGGCGCGCTGCAACGCCGTCAGCCGGCCGTCCCCGGCCAGGCCTTCCACGGTCCGGATGTCGCAGCCGCCGGCCCGCCCGGCCGGTACCAGGCAGGCGCAGACGGGCGCGCCGTCGATCAGCACCGTGCAGGCGCCGCAATCGCCGGCATTGCAGCCGATCTTGGTGCCGGTCAGGGCCAGCTCGTCGCGCAGCAGATCCGCCAGCCGCCGCGCCGGATCGGCGGCGAGGCTGACCGGGCGTCCGTTCAGGCGGAAGGCGATCGCGCCATTCATGCGGCGAGGCCGCCGACGGCGCGCCGGAGAAGTTCGAGGGCCGCCTTGCGCCGATAGGATGCCGCGGCCCGCACATCGTCGATCGGCGCGAGCGGGGCCAGATGCTCCGGGCGCAGCAGCGCGGGATCGGGGCGCCGGCCCCGCAACGCC
>JAGXAV010000025.1 GCA_018971455.1 Rhodospirillales bacterium | reverse complement strand
TGATGGACATTCCGTGAGGAGGCGCGTGGACGGGCCTGGCCGCCCAGGCCCGTCTGGCGCCGTCGTGCTTCGCCCACCGTCACGTGAAGGAACGAGACGCCGCGCGCGCGTGATGGCGAACGCGGGTCACGGGCGAGGCTGACAATGGAGCTGATCAGCATCATCATCTCGGGCATTGTCAGCGGCGGGCTCTACGCCCTGACCGCGCTGGGCCTGGTGCTGAGCTATCGCACCTCGGGCGTGCTCAATTTCGCCTTTGGCGGCATTGGTGGGTTCGCGGCATACAGCGCGTTCGCACTGTTAGGACTGCATCTTCCCTACTTCGTCGCCGTCCTTGTCGCTCTTCTCGTCGGTGCGGCGCTCGGAGCCCTCACCGACCTCGCCGTCTGCCGGCCGTTGCGTGATTCCAATCCGCTTACCGTGGGCATCGGCACCATGGGGCTGCTGCTGATTTTCCAGGGCGCGATTGCAAGCATCTGGGGAACCAACGTGCAATCGCTTCCGCTGCCCTTCTCCTCGCTCTTCGCGCTGCATCTCGGCGAGGTCTCGGTCGGCAGTTCAAGCCTGTTCATTCTGCTGGTAACGGGACTGGCCGTCCTCGCCGCCGTCCGCCTAGTCCTCGGGACCAGCTTCGGTCTGGCAATGCGCGCAACCAGCGCAGGCCCGATGACGGCCTCTCTGCTCGGTATCGACACCGCGGCAATCCGCCTCGCCACATGGAGTCTGAGCGGCGCATGCGGTGCGTTGGCGGCGCTGTTCGTAACGGCGCGGGTCCAGCTTGATCCCACAATCTTCACCCAGTTCATCCTCAGCACCTTTGCCGCAGTGGTGCTGGGCGGGTTCACGAGCCTCGGGGGGGTGCTGGCCGGCGGCATCGCGTTCGGGGTGATCATCAACATCGTCGCGGCCTATGTCACCACCGGCTTCATCAAATCCACGACATTCGCGGTGATTGTGCTCGTGCTGATGCTGCGGCCGCACGGGCTGTTCGGGCGGCCCGAGCTGAAGGTGGGCGAACCGCCGATCAGGGACTTCACCAGGTCAAACATTGTCGGCCAACGCGGCGAGGGACATGGGTCAGGAGCCTCCCCGCTTCTTCGTTGGGCGGGGTATCTGGCCCTGCTGGCGGGGTTCCTTGCGATGCCATTCCTGTTACCTGCGGGCTCGTATCAAATCTATCGCCTGGCCAGCGCAATTGCCTCGTTCCTGGCAATTCTCGGTCTGAATGTACTAAGCGGGCATAGCGGCCAGCTTTCACTTGGTCACAGCGCGTTCATGGCGGTGGGCGCCTATGTCGCGGCGGTGGCGACGACATACTGGGGCTGGCCGCTCTGGGCGGCACTGCTTTTTGCAACGTCCGCCTCGGCGGCGCTCGGCGTTGCCATCGGCTTGCCGGCTACGAGGCTGAGCGGCCTCTATCTGGCGCTACTCACACTGGCTTTTGGCTGGACGGTGCCCGAGGTGCTGCTCAAGCTCAGTGTCGTCGGGGGCGCGTCGGGCATGCTCTACAAAGTGCCGGCCTGGCTCGCCGACGATTTGCCAAAATATTGGCTCGTTCTCGGCATGGCGGCCCTCGCCACCTGCATTACGCTGGCGCTCGAACTCTCCACGGTGGGACGGCGCTGGCGCGCCGTGCGAGACAGCGAGCTTGGCGCGCGCTCGATCGGGCTCAATATCGCCATGGTCAAGCTATCCGCCTTCGGCTGGAGCGCCGCGCTGGCCGGCCTGAGCGGCGCGCTGACCGGCGTTCTCGTCGGCTTCATCAGCCCTGAGATCTACAATGTGTGGATCGCCGTCTACCTGCTGCTCGGCGGCGTGATCGGCGGCAGCGGCTCGACCATCGGCAGCGTGATCGGCGCGCTGTTTATAACCTACGTGCCGGCCTATGCGGGTGATTTCCACCTCTCCCCCGACGTCGTCTACGGGACGGTGTTGCTCGCCCTCCTGGTGCTCAGCCCCGAAGGCCTCGCCGCCCTGCCGTCGATGATCCTCCGCCGCTTCGGGAGATCGCCTGTCACGCCGACGACGGCGCGCACCTGACATGACCGGGTTGCTGAAACTATCGGGCGTTTCGGTCGGATATGGCGCGATCCAGGTCGTCAAGTCGCTATCCATGCACGTTGACAAAGGTGAGATCGTCGCGGTTCTGGGCGCGAACGGCGCCGGTAAATCCACCCTGTTGCGCACCATCTCCGGCGTGCTCCGGCCGTCGGAGGGAGAGATCACGTGGCGGGGGGAGGCCATACAGGGATCGCCGGCACACCAGATTGCGCGCCAGGGCATTGTGCACGTGCCGGAAGGGCGCGGGATTTTCCCGGAACTCACGGTGGAGGAAACCCTCCTCCTCGGCCAGTTCGCACGCCCGCGGGGCACTCCCAGTGCGCGGCCCAAAATCTCGTTGGGTGACGTCTTCGAATTGTTCCCCATTCTCGCGGAGCGATCCCGGCAGCTTGCTGGCACTCTCTCCGGTGGACAGCAGCAGATGCTTGCGATCAGCCGCGGCCTCCTCGCGCAACCGCTGCTGCTGATGCTCGACGAGCCGCTGCTCGGCCTTTCGCCGGCGCTCTCCCAGGAGGTGCTGGCCCGGTTACGTCGGATCGTCAGTCTTGGGGTCGCCGTGCTGCTGGTGGAACAGAACGCCAGCGCCGCCATGGGCGTGGCCGATCGCGTCCACGTCATGTCAGGCGGGGAACTCGTCATGGAAGGCACGGCGGAAGCTGTCGCAAATGCGGAAGGTGTCCACAGCGCCTACCTCGGCGCAACGCGTGGCGAGCAGGAAACACGACCACGCGCAAGCGCACCGGACGGCGCAGAAAACGGCCGCGCTCTGGCGCTGGAGGTGGAGGGGGTCGGCATTCGCTTCGGCGGGAATGTCGCGTTGGATGGTGTCACGCTGCGTGTCCATGAGGGGGAGATTGCCACCCTGATCGGCCCGAACGGCGCCGGCAAATCGACGCTGATCAACTGCATCGCGGGGTTCCTAACGCCCGACACTGGAACGATCGGATTTTTTGGCACGGAATTGCACGGTCTGCCGGCCCACAGGCGTGCCCGCCTCGGCCTCACGCGGACCTTCCAGAACCTCCAGCTCTTCGGCACGATGACCGTTCAGGAAAACGTGCTCGCAGCGATCGAGGCGAGCGGCAGCGCCAGCAACGCGGCTCCCGAGGCCCGCCGCCTCCTTGATCTGTTCGAAATCGGGCATCTGGCGTCGTCGCCAACCGCCTCCCTGCCTTACGGCATCCGAAAGCTTGTGGAGCTCGCCCGCTGTATCGGCACCGGTGCCAGAGTGCTGCTGCTGGATGAGCCTGCGGCGGGCCTCAACAGTGCCGAGAAGGAGAACATGGCGCGAATCCTGCTCCGCGTCATCGCAGAGCGGCACCTGTCGGTTTTGCTCGTGGAGCACGATATGCCGACCGTCGCGATGCTGGCCGACCGGGTCTATGTGCTGGACGCCGGCAGGATGATTGCGGACGGAACGTTTTCGGAGGTGGTCCGCAACCCCGAAGTTATCAAGGCCTATCTTGGCGATGCCTGGAAATGAACGCTGCGCGGCGCTCGCAAGCCAGTTATTGCCGCTGGGAACGCGGAACATCCAACCACCGGCGCGGCCGCCGCCAGTTTGCGTTGCCCTGCAGGGGACCGTCCCGATCCGCCGCGCTTTGCCCACACGAAGACCCGTTGAGGAGATCCGGCCGTGTCCCACGCACCACCACCGAACGACGGCGCTTCACTGCCCCTCGGGGGGCTGAGGGTGATCGACCTGACGCTGGCACGCGCCGGGCCGACATGCGTGCGCCACCTCGCTGACTGGGGGGCCGATGTCATCCGCATCGAACCACCCTCGAGCGGTGGCGAAGATGTCGCGGGCAAGCGGAGCGGAGCCGATTTCCAGAACCTGCACCGCAACAAGCGGTCCCTGCAGCTCGACCTCAAGACTGCGGACGGTCACGACGCCTTCCTGCGCCTGGTCACCACCGCCGATGTCGTGGTCGAAAATATGCGGCCGGACGTAAAGCACCGCCTGAACGTGGCGTGGGACGATGTGCGGGCGGTCAATCCGCGCATCATCTACGGCAGCATCAGCGGGTTCGGGCAAGCCGGCCCCTATGGCAAGCGACCGGGCGTCGATCAGATCGCGCAGGGTATGGGCGGCCTGATGTCAGTGACCGGCGCGCCCGGACAGGGGCCGATGCGCGTGGGAATCGCCATCGCAGACCTCACCGCGGGCAACCTGCTGGCGCTCGGCATCATGATGGCGCTGTACGAGCGCACCCGGACCGGAAAGGGACGGTGGGTGACAACCAGCCTGCTCGAATCGCAGATTTTCATGTTGGATTTCCAGGCCGCACGCTGGCTGAGAGACGGTGAGGTGGCGCAACAGGCCGGCAACGACCACCCGACGGGAATTCCGACAGGTACGTTCCCCACCAGCGATGGCCACATCAACATTGCCGCGAGCTCCGGCCGGCTCTGGCTGCGGCTTTGCGAAACGCTCGGGCATCCCGAATGGGCGCAGCAGCCGCAGTGGCAGACACAGCAGGGCCGCAGCGCCGATAGAAAAACGCTCAACGCCGCGATTGGCGAGATCACACGCACCCGCTCCTCCGCGGCCTGGGTGGAGACGTTCGACGCGGCCGGCGTTCCATGCGGGCCGATCTACACGGTGGACCAGGTGTTTGCCGACAGGCAGGTTGAGTATCTGGGAATGGCAACGCCGGCACCAGATGGGAAGATGCTGGTCGCCTCTCCCATCAATATCGATGGTGTGAACAAGGCGATCCGCGCCACGACGCCCGACGCCTCTGCGCATACAGAAGAGATCCTTCGGGAGTTGGGCTACAGCACGGCGGAGGTGCACGGCCTGCGCCATGCGGGAGCGGTGCCATGAGCTCTGCTATCGCGTCATTCGCCGAGGGGCGGATGCTCGCCGAAACCCATGGCGGGGTCGGCATCGTCACCTTCAACCATCCCGAGAAGCACAACGCCATCACGGTCGAGATGTGGGAGGGGCTGGGCGAGATCATGGGTCGCCTCGATGCGGATGATTTGGTCCGCGTGGTCGTGCTGCGTGGCGCCGGGGAGCGGGCCTTCGCCTCCGGTGGCGATATCAGCCAATTCGGAGAGACGCGCGCGAATTACGAGGTACAGCAGCGTTTCGCCACGCGCGTCGCCGCTGCGCGGCAGGCCATTGCACGGTGCTCCAAGCCGACGATCGCCGCCATTCATGGCTACTGCCTCGGCGGCGGGCTCAACATTGCGCTGCAGGCGGATCTTCGGTTGGCGACCGAGGACAGTATTTTCGGAATTCCGGCGGCAAGGCTTGGCATCGCCTATGGTTTCGACGGGCTGCGCACGCTCACCGCACTGGTAGGGCCAGCGCATGCCCGCATGATCATGTTTTCCGCGGACCGCATCGACGCGGTCGAGGCCGCGCGCATGGGGCTGATCAATCGCACCTTGCCGGTCTCGACATGGTGGAATGACGTGATTGCGCTGGCGGAGCGCATCGCCGACAACGCCCCGATTTCGATCGCCGCGGCCAAGGCCGGTATCGAACAGGCATTGCGTGATCCCTCTGAGCGAAACATGGACTTACTCGATGCCTTCCAGCGTCGTAGCCTCGACAGCGAGGATTATCGCGAGGGCCGGAACGCATTCCTGGAAAAGCGCAAACCACGGTTCACAGGCCGTTGAAGATGGACAATGCCGCCGAAGCGTGCGCGTTTCTCGCGCGGCTCGACAGTCAGGCACGACGAAGCACGCCGACCACCCACCTCGGCCACGTCGTGGCGCGAGATTGGGGCGATGGATCGGTTCTGGTTCTCCTTCACGGCGGCACGGGCTCCTGGCGGCATTGGGCACGTAACATTGCGCCTCTGGCGAGCGATTACCGGGTTGTGACACTTGACCTGCCGGGAATGGGTGATTCCGACCTGCCCGCGGTCGCGGTCGATCGCCCGGCGATTGCGGCAGCGGCGCGCGAGGCGATCATGACCCTGTTGCCTGGCGAGGTGTTCCACCTGGCCGGCTTTTCCTTCGGCGGGTCGATCGCCGGGCTGCTTGCGGGGCTCGCGCCACGCCAGGTGCGGTCACTGACGCTGGTTGGGCCCGGCGGCTTTGGCTCCCCGGTGGCCAGCCCGCCGCGACAGCGGCTGCGCCACCTTGCAGGAGAGGCGCGGATAGCGGCCCATCGGGCCAATCTGCTGAACCTGATGATTGCCGAACCCGAGCATGTCGACGCGTTGGCGATTGAAATCCAGGAGCAGAATACGCGGCAATCGCGCCTGGGCATTCTTACCGATCGCACGCATCCCTACCTTCCGGCAGCATTCGCCGAATTCGCCGGCCCGCTCAACGCGGCTTGGGGGGAGCGCGATCACTTCATCTCGGCACATCTGCGGGATCGGATTGCAGGGCTGCGCGCCGCGCGGCCCGACGCCCGCGTTCAGGTGTTTTCGGGCGCCGGGCACTGGGTGGCGTACGAGGCCGCGGGCCATTTCACCGCCTGGTTGCGCGCGCATTTACCTGCCAACGCGCCTGTTGTTCGGCGCTGACACGCCGAAACAAGGCTCCTCGCCCTTATCTTTCTTTGGGCATGCAGGAGCTCGATGGATTCCCCCGCAGGCCATTCAGCCATTGGGTAGCAGAATTTGGCGCACCACCTCGCCACGATCCAGCAGGTCGAGACTACGGTTCAGTTCGTCAAATTTCATCGTGCGGCTCATCAGCCGGTCCACCTGCAAGCGGCCATCCCGGTAGAGACGCAGCAGCATTGGGATATCGCGTTCGGCCAGGCCGCCCCCCATGAGGGAACCACGAAATGCCTTCTCCTCACCGACCAGGAGAGCATGCGCATAATGATACATGTCGGTCGTGGCGCCGAGGCCGACGCAGATGACCTCGCCGCCCTTGCAGGTGATGGCATTTGCCATTGTCATCGCTGGCTTCGCACCTGAAATCTCGAAGCAGAAATCGACGCCACCTCTGGTGAGATCCTTGATCGTCTGCACGGCATCTGGATCGCGGGCGGAGATCGTGTGGGTACAGCCGAGCTCGCGAGCAAGCGCGAATTTCTCGTCTTTGAGGTCGATACCAATAATCGACGAGGCACCCGCGACTCGCGCGGCCATGACGGCGTTGAGGCCCACGCCGCCGAGCCCGATTACCGCCGCCGACTGGCCCGGCCGCAGCCGTGCCGTGTTGAAAACCGCCCCCGCCCCGGTCACCACCGCGCAGCCGAACATGGCGGCGACGTCGAGCCGGATTGAGGAGTCGATCTGGATGAGCGCGTTCGGCGAGGTCACCGCGTACTGCGCGAAGGACGAAATTCCACTGTAGTGAAAGACCGGCTCGCAATTGCGGCTTAGCCGCCGCATGCCGTTCGGCAGAACGCCCTGGCTGCGCGAGACCGAAATCCGCTCGCACAGGGCGGGTTTGATATTGACGCAATATCGGCACGAGCCGCAGCCAGTCGCGACTGTCATGACAACGTGATCACCGGGCTTGACCTTGGTGACTCCCGGCCCAACTTCGCGGACGACGCCGGCGCCTTCGTGTCCGCCTACGACGGGGAGCATGCGCTTGCGCAGCCCCGCGACTTGCGAGAGGTCCGAATGGCATAGACCGGCCGCGGCCACCTCCACCAGAACCTCGCCCTCATTCGGACCGTCGATCTCCACTTCCTCGATATGGAAAGGCTGGCTCTCTGCATAGGGTGTCGGCAGGCCCTGCTGGTACATCACCGCTGCCAACATTCGCATCACGTTTCCTCCGGTCATTTGGCAAAGCAGGGCGCGCGGCGGCGCCGAGGCGACGCCGCGCGCCGTCGTATCAGTGGATCTTACCCAGCACGGATATGGTTCCGTTCTTGATCACGCCGACATACCGCGTCTCGGCGACCTGATGTTTGATGCCGTATTTCTTTTGACCGGTGATGCCCACCTTCTCCCCCTGGATCGTTGTGAACGGCGCTGCCTTGAAGAAGCCGATCTCAAACTTCGACGTATCGGTTATCGATCCCGATGCCGCGATCGATTGCAACAGGAAGTCCACGCCGTCTGAATAGGGGGCCAGCACGTCGTTCGGCTCCTGCCCGATCGCCTTGTGATACTGCTCGGCGAATTTCCTGTAGTTCGCGTTGGCCGGATCGGCGCCGAACACGTTGATCACGCCCTCGGCATCCTTGGCGCCGGCCCCCTTGATGATTTCACTCCACGCCGTCGAGCCGGAGTCGACGATGAGGCCCTTGAAGCCGAAATCCCGCGCCTGCCTCACCAGCACTGCCGCCGTCTGCGGGGCCGTGGCGCCAAGGTCGAGCATGTCCGGCTTAAGCGCCAGAACCTTTGTCAACAGCGGCAGGAAGTCTTTCAACGACCGCTCGTAGAGCTGGTTTTCCAGGACCTTGTAGCCGACCTGCTTGTAGAGCTTCTCCGCAAGGTCGGCGTTCTCACGGGAGGTTTCATCGTTCGGGTTGACGATCACCACGCGCCGCTCGGGCCGGTTGTCGTGCAGCCACTTGATCAGCGGCGGGAAAAAATCCGCCGGCGGGCCCCACATGCGATACATATAATGTGACTTTGGATCGAGCTCCTCGGCGATGTAGCCAGCGGTCATCACGACAACCTTGTCGTCCGCCGCCTTTTGCTTGACCGCCATGGTGCTGATGCCGGCGATGACCACCATGTATTTGACGCCATCCTCGTAGACCAGGCGGTTATAGGCCGCCACTGCGCCAGGCGTGCTGTAAAAGTCATCGTAAATGACCATCTGGACGGGATGTTTCGTGCCGCCGACATCAAGCCCGCCTTCGGCGTTGTAACGCGCGGCAAGAATCTTGGCGCCCTCCGCCAAGGCAATCCCCCACGGCGCTGCGGGCCCGGTCATCGGCCCGACAATGCCGATCTTGATAGTCTGCGCGTGAGATGCCGGCGCAGCGGCCAGCGCCGCGGCAAACACGACCGCCACGAAAAACGCCAATCTTGGGACGCGCATGTGATTCCTCCGATTGTTGTTGTGATGTCGCATCGGGAAGTGAGGCGTTTTGGGGGACCCTCAGCTGCCGGGTGTGGCGGTCTCGGCAAAGATCTGCCGGGCCACCTTCACGGCCGTGCTCGCTGCTGGCCAACCTGCGTAGAACGCCAGATGCGTAATCGTCTCCGCGAGTTCCTCCCGCGTCAAACCGTTACGCATCGCGCGGCGGAGGTGGGACGCGAGCTGGTCGCTGCGCCCTAGTGTGATCAGGGCCGCCACCGTGATCAGGCTGCGATCGCGCTTGGCGAGTTCCGACCGCTCCCAGACATTCCCGTACAGCACGTCATCCGTGAAAGCCGCGAGGCCTGGCGAGACATCCCCGAACGCCTGCTTGCCGAGATTGGTCTCTGTCGCCATGGCTGGCCTCTCCCCCTTTGCTTGGTGACGGGAGGATAGATTGAATCGTAATTACGTTCAAGTAGTCGGATATCCGCACTATTCCAATGAAAGACCCCAACGGAGACGCCCCGGACCAGCCCGCGCCACTAGGTGCGGAGATGCAGCGATCAGATTTGGGCAGGGAAAACGGCGGAAGCCAGAGGGACGCGTTTGCCGTCGTTGTTATAATGTTATGTTTGGTTGCACCGAAGCCGTCAGATGGCTTCGCGGGCGCGAACCGAGCGTTCGCTCCATGCGTTGACGTGCTTGCGAAGCGTCTCCGACAGCGCCTTCATCTGCGGCTTGACCATTTCGGTCGGGCCGAGGAGGGTGACCGACGCCACGGCCTTGCCCGATTTGTCGCGCACTGTCGTCGCGATAGCAAAACGGGTTCCATTGAGGCGGATATTGGTCGCAATCCCCGTGCGCCGGATGTCCTGGTATTCGCCCAGGAACGATTCCAGCACCTCGCGCCCCTCGGCGGAGTGGCTGCGGAGGAACGCCTCGAGTTCGCGATCCGGGCGGGCGGCGAGCAGCGCCTTGCCCCCGGCGGTGCCGAGCAGGGTCCGGCGGATGTTGCGCTGCGCCTCGATACCGGAGATGGCGTCGGCCCCGGCCTCGGCGATGTAGATGAGATACTCGCCAGCGGGGACACCGAGAAAGACGGCCGTACCGGTCGCCTCGTGCAGCGCCGCGACATCGGCATGGCTAACCATGCCGGCGCGGATATGCCCGCTGGCCAGCGTGAGACCATGGACGGCGGGGCCGAGATAGAACCCTCGGTCCTCCTCGTAGAGCCAGCCCTTGGCGAGAAGCCCGCGGATGAACCCGTAGACCGAACTCTTGGGTGCATTCAATGCGCGGGCGAGCTGGGCGAAGGTGAGGCCTGGGTTGTAGACGACCTGCTCTAGAATCTCGGTGACCCGGTCAACCGTGCGATGGTGCTGTGGCTCTCCCGCCCCGCGCATCGGTGGCTCCAGGGCGGCTTTGGTCGGGGGTTTCCGGGTCGCTCGTGCCATTGATGATTCGTCTGCGCCGTTCAAGTTCAGACTCCATTCTAGCCCAAATCCGGATCGTTTCCACACCACCGTCGCATGGCGATCACCAGGCCGCCTCCAGCACCGATTGCAGGTCGGCCGCGGACTCAACGGGCCGCGGGTTGCCGCGCAGGAACCAGTCGTCCATGCCGCGTGCGGCGATGTCCGCCAGCGCGTGGTGCGATATGCCGGCGTCGCGCAGGCGCGCAGCCGCTCCCAGCGCGGCTCCCACCCCGGCCAGCGCGCTGGCGACGGCGTTCGGGGTGGAGCCGGCGTCCAAACCAAGGCCGATCGCTACCTTGGCGATCCCAGCCGGCGCCGCCGCGGCGTTGAAGCGCACGGCATGCGGCAGCAGGATTGCCTTGGCGATGCCGTTGTCGATGGCGTGACCCATCCCGATCGCATGGCCGAGAACGGTGGCGATGCCGGCACCGGTGAAGTCGGTGCCCTGCCCCGCGAGAATGGCGGCGAAAACGAGTTGGGCGCGCGTGTCATCGTCAGCGGGGTCGCCGCGGAGGTGCCGGGTGACCAGGCGGACCGCGTGAATGAGGTTGGCGTCGGCCAGCGGGTCGCCGCCGCGGGCCAGCAGCCCCTCAACCGCGAGGCTGAGCGTATCGAGGCCGGCGCTGACAATGAGGCCGGGGGGTGCGGAGGCAAGCAGGCCGGGGTGGAGAAAGAGCGCCTGGGCCCGGGTCTTGGGGTCGAACAGGGCGAGGCGCGCTGCCTGCGCGGGATCGTGGACGGCGCTGCCGGCCTTGACCATGGCAGTGGTCGGCGTGGTCGGCAGGACGATCTGGGGCAGCTTGTCCGCGAGCAACCGGGGTGAGTGCAACTCGCCGCCGGGTTTCCAGCTTGTGGCAAGCTCGGCGATCGGCTTGCCCTCGGCCAGAAGGATCGTCGCGGCACGGGCGGTGACGATTGCCGAACCCCCGCCCACGGCGATGACGACATCAGCCCTGCTCGCCCGCAGAGTGTCGGCGGCCGCCATCACATCGGGGAGCGGGCTGTGCGGGCGCACGAGCGAGAAGCGGCCCGCCGCGCGGCCGCCGAGCGCGTCCTCGATGGCGCCGAGCAGGCCGGAGCGGGCGAGCGAGGGACCGCACACAATCACCGCGCGCTTCGCACCCAACCGGTCCAGCTCGCGCGGGAGGTGGCGCAGGCAATCATCGCCCGCAAAGAGACGCAGCGGCGACGCATGATGCTGGAGGGAG
>JAGXAV010000526.1 GCA_018971455.1 Rhodospirillales bacterium | reverse complement strand
GAGCACCATCAGCGTGCTGAACATGGTGGTGAATTTGTCGATCATCGACGTGCCTGCCTGCTGCGCCCGGTGCCGACCGGCCCGGGGACCTAGAGATGGGGCAGATTGTGACAAAATTCCATTAAGAATTGCGCCGCCGGCCATGCGCCCGGCGCCGGCCGCAGCACCCGGCGGTTGACAGCAATGCCCTGCCTCCGCTTCACCCATGGCGGGATGTTCGAACTCACCCTGACCGAACCAGCCGATCTCGCCGCACTGGGCGGGCGCTGGCAGGCGCTGGAGGCCCGCGCGGAGGGGTCCTTCTTCCAGTCATGGAATTGGGTGGGCTGCCTTGCGGCACGACGCTTCCCTGCCCCCGTGCTGCTCGAGGCCCGCGCCGACGGGGAATTGGTGGGCCTCGCGCTGTTCAACCGCCGACGGCGCCTCGGCGTGGAGCGCCTGTGGCTGGGAGAGAGCGGAGACGCCGCACTCGACTCTGTCTTCGTCGAGCATAATGGCCCGTTGATCGCGCGCGGGCATGCGGCGGCGCTGGGGCCGGTGTGGCTGGGCGCGGCGGTGGGTGCGCCGCTTGGCGCAACCGCGCCCCGGTTCGGCCGTATCGTCACCCTCAGCGGGGTCGATGTGCCGGCGGGGCTGGGGGCGGAGGTGAACGGGCTGCGGCTGGCCATCCGGATGACCCGCCCCGCGCCGGTCGTCGATTTCGACCTGGTCGGCGGGCGCGGCTATCTTCCCGGCCTCAGCGCCAATGCGCGCTACCAGATCCGCCGCTCGGCACGTCTCTACGCTGCGGCCGGACCATTGGCCGTTCGCCGTGCGGCGACGCCCGATGAGGCGCTGGCTGATCTCGACGCGCTCGCGGCCCTCCATCAGGCCAGCTGGGTGCGGCGCGGCCGGCCGGGCGCCTTCGCGAATCCGGCCTTTCTCGCCTTCCATCGCAGCCTGATCGAGCGCAGTTTTGCCGACGGGCAGATCGACCTGCTGCGCGTCGCCGCGGGCGACCGGCCGATCGGCTATCTCTACAATTTCCGGTATCGCGGCGTGGTCTCCGCCTATCAGAGCGGGTTCGACTACGCGGGCGCAGGGCCGCACCACAAGCCGGGCCTGACCTGCCACCATCTGGCCATCGAGATGTACGCCGGCCAGGGCATACGGCGCTACGACCTGCTCGCCGGCGGCGATCGCTACAAGCTGACCCTCGCCAATGCTGGCGCGACGCTGCATTGGGTGGTGGCGACCCGTCGCTGGTCGCCCTGGGCCTTGCTCACCCTAATGCGCCGCTGACCGCCCGCCCGGACAGCTCAGGAACCGGGCGAAGGCCAGCGCGCCGGCCGCGGTAGTGCGCCGACCGGCTCCGCCTGCCGCCTGCCCGGACTGAGCCGGGCGCGCACCCAGCGCTGGCTCGGCCGCTCGACGAATTGATACAGAAGACCCGAGGCCACGAGGATCGCGACGATATAGGCGGGGAAGGGCAGGGCATGCGGAACGCCAGGCACCACAAGGAGGAACTTGGTCCAGATCTTGATAAAATAATGCGACATGTAAACGGAATATGAAACGAGTCCGAGCCATTGCAGTGCACTGGCGTGCAGCCAACCCGCCAGCCTTCCATCCTCGCTCGACAGCCCATAGACCACGGCGGCGAAGCCGATCGGCATCACCGCGTAGTCTGGCACCGGCAAAAGGGCGAAGCCTGCGAAGCACGCAGCCGCGAAGATGAGCGCACCAACGGCCCGCCCTCCCGCCGGCGGCCTGGCCTCGACAAGGCGCCAAACGCCGATGCCGGCAGCGAATTCGAGCACGCAGCGCACGAGGCTGAAGAGTTGCCGCGTGTCCCCCAGCCCGCCCTGGCCGATCGTCGCCGCGGCCAGGGCGAGCAGGGCGAACAGCGCGACGGTATAGGCGATCGTGCGCGCCACGCCCGTCGTTATCCGCAGCGCCCAAATGGCGAGCAGGGGGAAGGCCAGGTAGGCGAACCACTCGGTGCTGATCGACCAGGCCGGCACATTCCATGTCAGCCCGCCGACAATCCCCCAGCACTGCATGAGGACGATGCTGAGCAGGTAGTAGGCGATCTGCGGGTCGCCGAAATCGCCATGAGAGGAAAAAAGATAGACCGCGAGCGGATTGATCAGGAACAGTAGCAGCATGAACAGGTGAAGCGGATAGATCCGCGACAGGCGCAGCGCCAGGAAGCGCCCGTACGCCGCGACGCTGAACGATCCGCCGGCGAACCAGGCGGCGTAGTTGGTCGCGATCACGAAGCCGGAC